>DQSO01000129.1 GCA_015663225.1 Campylobacterales bacterium | reverse complement strand
CAAAAGCCAAGGAGCAAGAACAAAAGCACTAGCAGACTTTAAAGATAATAAAGTAAGAGTTCTTGTAGCAACTGATATAGCAGCAAGAGGAATAGATATAGACCAACTACCTCATGTAGTGAACTTTGAACTACCAAATGTTCCAGAAGACTATGTACATCGTATAGGAAGAACAGGACGAGCAGGGTGCGATGGAGAAGCTATATCTTTAGTTTGTATAGATGAAGATGAACTCTTGCGAGGTATAGAAAAACTAATAAAACAAAAAATACCAAAAACCATGGAAAAAGGCTTTGAAGTAGACCCCTCAATAAAACCAGAACCAAAGAAACAATCAGGTGGACAAAGAGGTCAAAGAGGTCGAGGAAACTCTCAAAATAAAGGTAGAAATAACAATAGAGGTAGAAGGTAGATTTCTACCTTCCACACCCTCCGCCACTACAACCTTTTGGTTTTCCTCTATCTTTGTAGATACCGTAAAGGCTAACTATAACAAGATAGAAACAGTAAACCCATAAAATATACATGATAATATTTCGCTCATAATCTAAGTCAAAATACAAAATAGGAAGTCCTAAAACTATCGGCCACTTTAAATAGTGAAAAAACAGTATCCAACTTCCCTTTAAATCTTTTAGAATACTTTTCATAGCACTATCCTTACACAATCTTCTTTTTTTATCTCATGATATAGAGCTACTCTATCATCTTCATTGTGAACAAATATAGTTACTTGGTAGCTTATATATGTTTTATTTTTACTATTATTTGATTTTTTTAGTTGATACTCTCGCTCTCCTAGAGTATTTTTTAATATATGTTTTATCTTGCAATGAGAGTTGATGATAACTTTATAAGGCCAGAGGGTTGGATAAGTTATTTCAGCTTTCTTATCGTTCAAATCTACCACTTTTACCACCCTCTTTACTTAGTAATTTTACATTATTTATAACCATAGTTTTATCTATCGCTTTTGCCATATCGTAGATAGTTAAAAGCCCAATATTTACACCCATCAAAGCCTCCATCTCAACACCAGTTTTTCCTGTAAGTTTAGCCAAAACACTAAGCTCAAAACCCGGAAGTTCTGGATGTTCAACTACATCACACTTAACAGAAGTTAGCATCAAAGGATGACACATAGGTATAAGATTACTTGTCTGTTTTGCACCCATGATTGCAGCTATTACCGCTGTTTGGATAACTGGACCTTTTTTAGCCTTATTTGAAACTATCGTATCATAAGCTTCTTGACTCATAGTTATAAAACCATTTGCAACTGCAACTCTAGTTGTATCGTCCTTTATCGTAACATCAACCATCAAAGGTCTATCGTTTTCATCTAAATGAGTTAATTTCACACAATCCCTTTACTATTTATTGGTACAATCATATCAAAAAAAGGATTTATATATGAAAATATTGTTAGCACTTGTAGTAGGCTTGAACCTGCTCTTAGCTCAACCAATCTCACTTCCAACAACAACTGGAACAATTTTAAATATGGATATAACAAGTAACACTCTAAAAGTTGCTGGGTATGAAGACAAGTATATTATCTTAGAATTTTTTGGTAAACGATGCCCAGTATGTACACAAATAGCCCCAACTATATCCAAACTAAACAATCGTGAAGATATACAAGTCATAGGTGTTCATATGCAAGATGGTATAGATGATAGCTCTCTAAATAGCTTTTTAAACTCAAAGGGAGTATCATTTCCAGTTATAAACTACAACCAATCTTATGCACCATATGCTCTTGCTAAGGGCATCGCAACTGATTGGAAGCTACAGATACCTTTTATGCTTTTTATAGCTCCATCAGGTCAAATAGTAAGTTATGCGATGGGTTTTCAATCTGAAGATGATATCTTAGGAGCATTTAGAACTTATGGTGGTATGAAATGAATGTTATAGTTAAACCATGTGGACCATATCAAACAAACTGCTATATAATAAGTGACGGCACGAGTGAACTTATAATCGATCCAGGTGTTGATGCAGATAGCTTTATACTTGAACATGCAAAAAATCCTATAGCAATCTTAAATACTCATGGACACTTTGACCATGTTTGGAGCAATGCATCTTTAAAAGAAAAACTAAATATTCCTATCTACTGCCCAAAAGATGATACTTTTATGCTAGAAGATGACCCTTTTGGACAAGGTACTCCAAGCAGTAAAGCTGATACAAAAGTAGATGGTGATGAGAATTTTAAAATAGGAGAGTTTGAAGTAAAATATATTCATTTCCCTGGTCATACACCGGGAAATAGTGCTATTGTGATAGATGATTATATGTTTAGTGGAGATTTTATCTTTGAAAATTCTATTGGACGAGTTGATTTTCCATACTCAAGCCCTGATGATATGAAAAAGAGTATCAAGAAGTTTTTAGAGATTGATTATGATAAAAAAGTTTATACGGGGCATGGAAATCCTACAACTATAAAAGTTGAACAAACAAGAGTAGGAAATTGGTTAAACTATATCTAAAACCTTTTTTTATAAAACAGCTCTAAACTTTGAGATGGTTTAGTTTTTTGATGATTGCCAAGTTTTAACTTAACTTTGTCATTTAGCTCATACTCTAGTATATAGCTGTTTCCCTCTTTTGTATTTTTTATAACCCCCATACTTTTTTTGGAGATTTTTTTACCAACTTCTACATCCATTCCATCAGGTGTACCGTCATCTGTGAAATATATCCTATCAAGATCAAACTCTATCGCAAAATCTTGTGCTGCTTGATTTAGTACAAATAGTGTTGCCTCCTTAGATAGAGAACCCTCTGCATTTTTAAAACTATTAGTTGATATACCAAATAACAAATAGGAGATAATATCTTTTTTAGGCATCGGTGGAGTTGATTTAAAATCAACTTTAGGTCTTACTTTATTTCCACTGATAAGGATTTGTATCTTTACTTGAGGTAGGTTGTATAGGACTTTTAAGTCAAGTGTAGGATTTATCTCTTGTGAACCTTGAAAGATAATAGCTGAGTCTACAAGCTTAAACCTCTTAGGAGCTTGGATAATATCTCCTTTTATATTTTCAACCCTACCAAATATTCCCATAGGTCTATTAAACTCTTTTTTTATATTCATATTTATATCAAAGTCTATATTTAGATTATCAACTTTGTATTTTGATTTTTTAGATTTTATATTAATATCAAGTTTTGTATATTTTAAGAAATCTTCACTCGTCTCTTTTAAATTTTTATCAACAAAGATAATATCAGGGTCACTATCAGGTGAAAAAGCACTTGATTGGTAAGTTATATAGATATCATGTAGATTTACATCACCTAAAATAGTCTGTTGTTTTCCTTTTTTGATATAGTTAATATCTGTACTTAGGGTATATTTTCCATACTCTTTTATCTCTATTTTTAACTTCTCTATTTTTATATTTGCATTTAAAGTTTCACCTTTTTTATATGAACTTAGAGAGATACCATGATTAAATCTTATATTTGACTCTTGTGTTTCAAGGTTAAAATATCCCTTGTTTAAAAGATAAAAATGCTTTTTAAGCTTTAACTCTTTTAGTAAAACTAAAAAATCAACCTTTTGAAGATTTATTAAATTATCTTTTTTACTAGCTTCTAACTTTATATTTTTAACAACTAAATCATCAGCTTTTATATATGGGGCATCTAGTTTAAGAGTTAAGATATTTGATTTTTGGTTTGCACTTAAATCAATCTTACCATCTATATCTCCAATATTAAGAGGATAGACCCTACCAATCTTTTCAAGAAGACTTTTTAAAGATGATATATTTAACCCAGCTTCCAAATCTTCACTTGTGGTATCAAACTTTGCTACTACTTTTGTAGCAGTTGTATCCAAGTTTGCTATGATTTTACCATCAGATTTTTTTATATCATAATTTATATTGAACTCTTTATCACTTTTTATAACTCCAGTTGAGCTAAAACTCTCCTTTATCATGTCAAAACTATTTTTACTATTTATAACAACTTTAGCTAAATCAGTTAATATTTTCATATCTATATTTGAGCTTAGTTTATTTTTATTTATATCATAGCTTCCACTGATATTTATATCTTTTGGCGAGATTCTGTTTTTATCTACTAAAAGTTTTAAACCATCGCTAAGTAGTCTAAAATCTACTATTTTCATATCAGTTTTTACTTCAAGATTTATATTTTTACTTGAGTCTATACTTATATTTTTTTCTTTTAACAACTTATTTATAGAAGATACTTTAGGTGTTAGTGTAGCTTTAAACTTAATATCTGTAGTTTTTTTGTTTTCTATTTTTAAGTTTATATCTGCAAAATCAGAGATAATCGTTAGGCTCGTCTTTGCATCTAAAAGAGTGCTTTTTATATCATAAACACCATCAACCATAAGATTTTTGGGACTTATCATGCGAGAATCATACTTTAGTTTTATAGCATGATTTCTAATACTAAAACCGACACTTTCTAAGTTGGTAGTAGCATTTATATCAACCTTTGTTAGTGAGTTTATAGTTAGGTTATGCTCTTTTGTAAACTTGTTTATAAATGCTACTTTTGGAGATAGAGTTGCCTCAACTTTTATAATCTTTTGTGCATCTATTCTTGCATACATATCACTAACATTTGAGTTTAAATCTATCTCTATTTTAGCTTTATGACTCTTTTTTAAATCACTCTCTAAATCTCTTATTTTAAGCTTTAAAGATGATATAAAATACTCTTTAAATCGTATATCTTTCAAGCTTATATCAGCTTGATTTACTATCAGTTTTTCTATAGGCAAGGTTGAGTTTGACTCACTTGTAGAGTTGCTCTCTTTCACATCAAACAAACTCTCATCTATCCAAACATCTTCAAGAGTCAAAGTCTCTATTTTAACTACCTTTTGACTAAGCAATCCCAAATCAACTTTTATAGAAACCTTTTTAGCCTTTAGCTTATCCTCATAGTTAAAATCATGCAAAATCAAATCAGAAAATATCCCACCCTCTAACTTCTCATACTTCACATGATACTTATCTAACTGCTCTTTGATTTGACTATCAAAAACAGACGGATTACCAAGAAGATAGATAGTTCCTAAAACAGCTATAACTATCAACCCTATCAGAAAATAAAGAGCTAAATAAATCTTTTTCAAAATACCTGCCCAATCCCAAGATGAAAAGAAAATCCACCGTCATCCATCGGAAATCCAATATCAACACGAATTGGACCAATCACACTAATATATCTAGCCCCAAATCCAACACTACTAAAAGTTTTAGAGTTAAACTTATCTATCTCTGTGCTTATCCTTGTACTATCAATAAACCCTACGACCCAAACAGATGGGATAACTTCATATCGACTCTCAAGTGAGAGATTTAACATTGTATTACCACCTATTGGGTTACCATCAGCATCTAACTTTCCAACTTGACGATATTCGTAACCTCTATTACTCATCGAACCACCACTATAAAATCTTTTAAAAAGTGGTACATCTTTATTTACTTTGCCTAATCTAAACTTTAATGCATGGATAAGTTTTTTACTACTTGATTTTATATATCGAAACTCATGCTCTTGCTTTAAATAGTCAAAATCACTACTTAAATCATACAATGCTCTCTCAAGATATAAAGAGTAGTACCAACCCTTCGTTGCATTTAAAAAGTTATCCCTCTTATCGATAACAAGTTTATAAAAAAGAGAGTTTATAGTATATCTACCACTTTTTATCTCCAAAGAGTGAGAAGTTATACGGCTATTTTCATGCAAAAACCCAAAATAGTGTTTTAAGCCAAAAAACTCTCTTCCAAAAGTAGATCTGAGAGTTAAAAGTTCTTGCTCGTAAGTATCATAGTCCCAATCTTCACAACTTATATCATTTTGAAAACTACTCTTTAAAAAAAGCTCAGGATTATAAAAAAGGTTTTTGACTTTATAGCCTCTTTGAGATACTCTACCCTCTAGACCAAATCTTTTAAAGTTACCTAAAAAGTTATTATACCAAATCCCAGCACCAACTTGTAGACCATCTTCGGTATCATAACCTATGCTTGATCTAAACTCTTTACTCTTCCCTTCTACAAGTTTTATGTGCAATGGTAAATCAGAACTATTTGTATCTTTTTTAGTAACTTCTATATCTTTAAAAACTCCACTTTTATATAGACTTTCATAGCTATCTTCAAGCTTTCTTATATCGTATAAATCACCTTTTTTATACTTTAACTTCTTTTTTATAAGCTCTTTTGAAACATTTGCATTGGTATTATCAACCGTGGTCTCTCCAAAACTATATAGCTTTCCTAAAGAAAAATCTACATCAATATCAACTTTATAAGATTTTAAATCCACATAAGCCTTTGTCTTTAAAATAAACTTAGCAAATCCAACTTCTTTCATATATCTACTCATGCCATCTTTTGCAGACTTAAAATCTTTCACTCGAAACCTATCCCCCTCCCTCATGGAGAAAAGGTTTGCAAAGTTTTTATCTATTTTGATAGTTGATATATTTATAGGTTGGTTCTTTTTGATTGTTATAAAGATTGTTTTATCATCTGTATGTGCTTTAACCTCAGCTTTAAAATAACCAACTGATGATGCATAAGATTTGATATTTTTTATATAAGTTTTTATTTTAGAGCTAGGAAATGTTGGATCATCTCTCCAAAACTTGTAGATTGGAGGATAGTCAATATTGCATACTTTTAAAAGAGTTGCTCTATCAAACTCACCTATAACATCAATATCACCTTGATATTTGATAGAGGTAAACTCTTTAGCAAAGATACTAACAATGAAAATAGTTAAAATAGCTAATATTTTCATATAACTATTATAGCTTTATAAGTTCAGATTTTCCTATGAGCTCTCGTATAAGAGTACGATCTAGCTCTTCTGCTTTATCATAGGGCTAAAAGCTTTTGTACTTACAGTTATACTCTCTCCTATTTTTAGGTTTTTAGCTTCACTTTCACTTATAACTACTTCACTAAGTTGTTGACCGATGGCTACAATAGCTATATAAATCACATCCACCTTGACTATGTCCAAAAGCTTACCTGAAAATGAAAACTTTTGACTGCCACTTGTTTTTAAAAGTACCTCTTTAGGAGTTCCTTCATTTATAATCTTACCTTGAT
>DQSO01000136.1 GCA_015663225.1 Campylobacterales bacterium | reverse complement strand
CTACTTTTACATTTGCCCCAGCTTTTACAAACTCTCTTATAAGTTCAAGTGATTTATATATAGCAATACTGCCAGTTACTCCTATAAGTATATTTTTCCCACTTATCATGCGAAGAACTTCCTAAAAAAACCTTTTACTATCTTCATAGGGACTCTACTAACTACCAATGATCCACTCTCTATATCTTTAGTTACAGTAGTCCCCGCACCAATAATAACATCATCCGCTATTGCAATAGGTGCAACCAACTGAGTATCGCTCCCTATAAATACATTTTTACCTATCTTAGTTTTATACTTATTTTTTCCATCATAATTACAAGTAATAGTCCCTGCACCTATATTTGTACCATCATCTATCTCGCTATCACCTAAATAACTAAGGTGTCCAGCTTTTACACCCGTAAGAGTTGACTTCTTAACCTCTACAAAGTTTCCAATATGAGTATTTGTAAGAAGTGAAGCTGGTCTAACTCTAGCCATCGGTCCTACACTACTATCTACCACCTGCGAATCTTCAACTATAGAGTTGGATTTTATATGAGAATTTACTATCTTTGTATTTCCAAGTAGTGAAACTCCGTTTTCTATAATACTCTCTCCCTCTATAATAACTTCACTCTCTATATAAGTAGTATCAGGCAATCTTATTATCACACCTTGCTCCATAAAACTATTTTTTATACGACTCTGCATGATAACTTCAGCATCACTCAAATCTTTTTTAGAGTTTACACCTTTGAAGTTCTCCTCTTTTACATATAAGGGAGATATTTTAAAACCATCATTTTTAGCAAGTTCTACTAAATCAGTTATATAGTACTCACCTTGTGCATTTGCATTTGATAGTTTTGGAAGATAAGTAGAAAGTATATGTTTTTTAAACAGATAGACTCCTGCATTTACACTCTTAGTTAATAACTCACTGCTTGATGCATCTTTTTGCTCAACAACTCTTTGTACTTCATCATCTTCTATTATTACTCTACCATATCCATCAGGATTCTCAAGATTGATAACACTCATAACTATATCACTATCACTTTGAGTAAAAAGTCTTAACTCCTCTTCCTCTACTAGTGGCATATCTCCATTTAGAACAAGCACCTTATCATGTGAAGTTTCTATATTCATAATAGCCCCACCAGTACCAGGATAGTTTTTATAATCTTGTATTACAAACTTTATATCACTAAAATACTCTTTCATGCTATCTTGCACCAAATCAGCCTGATGAAACAGTACAACTGTAATATCATCACTAATCTTTTTAGCCTCTTTTATACTATAATAAAGCATACTAAACCCACTGATACTATGTAAAACCTTTGGCAAAGTTGACTTCATTCGAGTCCCCTTTCCTGCAGCAAGTATAATAATTGACAAACTCATATAAACCCCTATTTTATAAAATTTTAAATAAATCGATAAAAATTCTAAATATTTTATTAATTCTACCGATATTTATATAAGATTAATAAAAAAACAAAAGGTTAGGTATGGATATAGGTAGTATTATAGGGCTTGTATTAACTATTGTCCTTCTTCTTTCTGCTATGATTATGGGTGTTGGTATCGGGCCATACATAGATATACCTTCTATTCTTATCGTTTTTGGTGGAACTGCAGGAACACTTCTAATAGCTTTTAAAATTGAACAGATGAAAAAATTTGGTAAAATTTTCATGGTAGCTATTAAACCACCGCAAGAAGATCAAATGGGTACTATCACTAAAATCATCGAATATGCAACAAAAGCAAGAAAAGAGGGAATCTTAGGGATAGAAGGTGAACTTCAAAATGAAGAAGATAGATTTTTAAAAAATGGATTATCTCTTGCGGTAGATGGTATGGAGCCTGAGACTATACGAGATATGTTAGAAACTGATATTGAGCAAACTCTTGATCGCCACAACTCAAACGCATCTATGTTTGGTCAACTAGCAGGATTTGCTGGAGCTATGGGAATGGTTGGAACACTAATAGGTCTAGTTGCTATGCTTCTAAACATGGCAGATCCAGCAGCGATTGGTCCTGCTATGGCAGTTGCACTTCTTACTACAATGTACGGAGCAATTTTGGGAAATGTATTTGGTACTCCTATTCAAAATCTTCTAAATATAAGAAGTAAAGATGAAAGCCTAACTAAAATAATCATACTAGAAGGCATCATGGCAATCCAAGCCGGGGATAATCCAAGAAATATAGAGGCTAAACTCCTATCATTTATATCTCCAAATGATAGAGAATCTCAGTTTGATGAGTAGGAAAATAGATGGGTAAAAAGTGTAAAAAAGTAGAGTGTCCTGAGTGTCTACCAAGCTGGCTAGCTGCTTTTGGTGATCTTATGAGTCTACTACTATGCTTTTTTGTACTTCTTTTGTCTATGTCAACAATGGATGCAAAAAAAGTTCAAGAAGCAGCAGGGAGTCTTCAAGGTGCCATGAGTGTACTTGATGGAGAAACAAGCACTGAAATTCAACAAAAACAGATCCAAGTAACAACACCAGTTCAAGAAGATGAACAAACATCAAAAAAACTTAAAACTATGAAACAAACTATCATTGAGTCAAATGAGATGATAAAATCAGCAAGTGGAAGTGAAATAAGTTTAGAAGAGAGTGAAGATGGATTTATGATAAGACTTCCAGCTTCTATCATGTTTGAAAGGGCAAATGATAAGTTTAAAAACTCTGATGCGATACTATTTTTAAGACGAATAGCTCTTGTTATAGACAAACTACCAAAAGATTTGCATATCAATGTTATAGGGCATACAGATGATCAAGCTATAAGTAGCACTGAGTTTAAAGATAACTGGCAACTCTCTTCTGCTCGTGCAACTACCGTTGTAAAAGAGCTTATAAAAAATGGAGTAGAAGCAAAAAGACTAGCTGCTGTAGGTAAAGCTGAGTTTGAACCAATAGCTTCAAATCTAACCAAAAGCTCAAGAGAAAAAAATCGTAGAGTAGAGTTATACTTTTTTAGTAAAAACAAAGACAATAAAAAAGATACGAAAAAGAGTATTTTAGATAAAAAATAATATACTCTTTTTATGACAGATAAACTTTTGTACTATTTTGTACTAACACTAATAGATATTATCATGCTAATACCAAAGAGTATCCGAAGAGGATTGTTCAAGTTCTTAGCATATCTAACCTATCTAGTTTTCAGTAAAAACAAAAAAATAATAGAAGCAAATCTAAATCTAGTTTATAAAAATGATATTGATACTAAAACAATAAAACATATCCAAAAAAGTTGCTATAAAAAACTATTTCTTACAATACTCAGTATCGTAGAAAATCAATATCTCAAAAAAGAAGATATAGAGTCCATGGTTACTTTTGAAAACAGACACTTTATAGATGAACTTCAAGAAAAAAATCAACAATTTATCTATATAACCGCACACATGGGAAATCTTGATCTTTTAGGAGTTTTTATAGGTCATTTTTTTGGCAGCACTACTCATGTGCAACAGAAGTTAAAAAATCCATATTTAACTAACTATATGAAAACACAACGAGAAAAATATGGTATCAATGTAGTAGATAAATATGGAGCAGTAAAACAACTATACAAAGCTTTAAAAAAAGGTGGCATAGCTTCACTAGTCATAGACCAAAATACAAATCCAAAATACTCTACTAAAGTTAACTTTTTAGGGGTAAATACATATCAACTCACAACTTCAACTCTTCTCTCAAAGAGATTTAATATCCCAATACTTCCAGTATTTATAACAGGGGCTGATGATGAGTATAAAGTTATATTTAAAGATCCTATATATCCACATGATAAAAGTGATGATGAACTAAATCAACTACAAGCTGATGTTATGAGTGAAGTTATACTAAAGTATCCCAATGAGTGGTTTTGGTGTCATAAGAGATTTAAAAACTCTCATAAAGATTTATATTAGTGAGAAAGTTGCTTACCTTTTTTTTCTAGAGTATCGATATAAACTACTGCTATTGCAAATCCACTATCATGAGTTATAGAGAGTGTCATATCTGTTATCTTATATCTGTCTATGATCTGTTTAGAGAGTGTAAAGTATGGTGCATTTTTACTATCATGCCCTAATCTTATATCAAAGAAACTGCAATCTTTCCCAATCCCAGTTCCTAAAGCTTTGCTAACTGCCTCTTTTGCAGCCCAAAAACCTGCATAGCTAGCAGGAGAAGATCTCAAACTAATCTCCTCTTTAGTTAAAAATCTCTCCAAGGCTTTAGATCCATATCTATCTAAAAACTTCTCAAACCTATCTATACTAACTACATCTATTCCAATCATTGAACCACAAACTCTGTAAAAAATATGTTCTCTACTCGTCCATCAGTAAAGATTGTGTTAAGTTCAGTTACCATTTCGTCTTTTAAAGCCTCTTTTCCTCGTATTGTACTTATCTCTTCATACGATTTTGCTGATAGAGTCTTTATGATTATATCTCTTACTAGTGGTTGTTTTTTATCAACTTCGGGTTGAAACTCAGCAGAACTAAGCTCAAGATTTACTGCAACTCTTAAATATCTACTACCACCATCACTAAATAGATTTACAATAAACTTATCAAGTGAGTACATAGGTCCCATCTGAGAATAATCTGTACTTCTACCCTCTTTTGAATTTGATTTTTTATTAACAATAGTTGATTTTTTGGCACTATTGGCAGCATTGATAACTTCATCATCACTATTCATCATAGTATATGCAGCCACACCTCCACCTATCAGTACCAAAAATAGTACACTCGCTATTATAATAAGAAGCTTGCTTGAGCCTCCACCTTGTTGTTGTCCTTGTTGTTCCTCTTGATTTGCTACTTCAGCCATAATTTTCCTTTCCTTAGCTAGAATTAACGGATATTTACCCGCGCTTAACTGTATATCGTACAGATTTGAAAAAAGTTTAGTTTTTTTTTACTAAAGTTAAACTTTTTTGTATTTATGGGCTATTTTGAAAGGAAAAAGACTTATTATGTTACTTATCGAAAATTTTTTAGCTATTTTTGGAAGACCAGTTTTATCAATTATCTCATTTTCTGATGCCTTAGGGAAGTATTTCATCTTCCAACTTAAATTATTTAAACTTTTTTTCAAACCACCATATAGAGGTAAAGAAGTATTAACACAAATAGAAATAGTAGGAATAGGCTCAATAGGTGTAATCTCACTAACAGGTATATTTACAGGTATGGTTTCAGCAGTACAACTATATCAAGGCTTTCATAACTTTGGAGCTGAAAGCATGATGGGTTATACTATCTTTATATCTATATCAAGAGAGTTAGGACCAGTATTTGCAGGATTGATGGTAGCAAGCCGTGCAATCTCAGCAATGGCAGCAGAACTAGGCACAATGAGAGTAACACAGCAGATAGATGCACTTGATGTTCTAGCTATAGACTCTAAGAAATATCTACTAATTCCCAGAATCATAGCAACAACTATATCCCTACCACTTTTAGTAGCTCTATTTGACTTTTTAGGAAATATAAGTGCATACCTAATATCAACAAAAGTTCTTGGAGTTAACCCATCAGAATATATCTCAACTATAAATCTATATCTACACTATAGTGAAATTTTTACAGGCATCGCTAAAGGTGCAGTCTTTGGTTTTGTTATAAGCTCCATAGGTGCATATATAGGATACACAACAAAAGGTGGAGCAAAAGGAGTTGGAGAAGCAACAACAAAAGCAGTTGTGGCTAGTGCTGTTATGATATTTGTACTTGATTATTTTATCTCAGCTCTGTTTTTGTTATTGGGGTGGTAGTAAAGTGTTTTAGAATTTTTATCTAGGTATTGGACTATCTCTATAAGTTCAATACCTTTAGCACAACAAAGAAGAAAAGATTATCTACTTATGCACCACTGAAGAGGCAATAAGCTCTAATTTGATAATATGCAATATATATAAGTTACAAAATCAAAAGGTTTAATCATAATGAGCGAGAGCAAAGATTTTTTACGAACAATAGTTGAAGAGGACTTAAAATCAGGTAAGTATAAAGAGGTTATTACAAGATTTCCTCCAGAGCCAAATGGCTTCCCACATATTGGGCATGCTAAATCTATCGCTATCAATTTTGGTATCGCACGAGATTTTAAAGGGCATTGCAACCTTAGAATGGATGATACCGATCCAACCAAAGAAGATACAAAGTATGTTGATGCACTTAAAAGTGCGGTAGAGTGGCTTGGATTTGACTGGGGCGATAGTGTCTATTTTACTTCTGATTATTTTCCTAAACTATACGATTATGCTGTTAAGCTTATCAAAATGGATAAGGCATATGTTGATAGTTTGAGTGAAGAGGAGATAAGAGAGTATCGAGGGAGTGTAACAGAGCCAGGAAAACGAAGTAAATATGCTAATCGCTCAGTTGAAGAAAATCTGAAGCTTTTTGAACAGATGAAAAATGGTGAGTTTAAAGATGGTGAACATGTCCTTCGAGCCAAGATTGATATGAGTGCTGCAAATATGAAAATGCGAGATCCACTTTTGTATCGTATCCGACATACAGATCATTTTAGAGCAGGAAATAAGTGGTCTGTTTACCCGATGTATGATTTTGCTCACTGTTTGTCTGACTATATTGAAGGTGTTTCTCACTCTCTTTGTACTTTAGAGTTTGAAAACAATCGTGATGTTTATGACTGGGTGCTAGATACACTTGGACTTGAACCACCTCGTCCTTACCAGTATGAGTTTGCACGACTAAATATCAACTATACCCTTATGAGTAAAAGAAAGCTTTTAGAGTTGGTTGAAGATAGAGTGGTTAGTGGCTGGGATGATCCTCGTCTTCCTACTATTGCAGGATTACAAAGAAGAGGTTATACACCAGAATCTATCCTAAACTTCTGCGATCAAATAGGTATAGCAAAAGCAAACTCAATGGTCGATGTTGCACAACTTGAGTTTTGCATAAGAGATGATCTGAATAAAAAAGTACCTCGTGTTATGTGTGTACTTAATCCGCTAAAAGTAACTATTGAAAATTATGACGGCTGTGAAGATATTGATGCTCCATACTACCCACATGATGTACCTAAAGAGGGTTCAAGAAAACTACCTTTCTCTCGTGAGGTTTATATCGACCGTGATGACTTTATGGAGAATCCTCCAAAGGATTACTACCGTCTTACACCTTCTCAACCAGTAAGACTTAAACATGCCTATATCATCTCTTGCAAGGAAGTTATAAAAGATGCTAGTGGCAAGATTATAGAGATAAAAGCAAACTACAATCATGAGTCTAAAAGTGGTTCAGATAGTAGCGGTATAAAAGTAAAAAGTGCTATCCAATGGGTTAGCTCTAAAGAAGCAAAAAAAGTAGAAATAAGGCTTTATGACAGACTATTCAAAGATGAAATACCCAATGGATTAGAGGATATAAATCCAAACTCTTTACAAGTTATAAAAAATGCTCTTGTTGAACCTGCTGTTATTACAGACAAACCTGATGAGAGATTCCAGTTTGAAAGAGAGGGGTATTTTTATGCTGATCCTATTGATTATAGTGATGAAAAACCTGTATTTAATAAAATAGTCGCTCTTAAAGACTCTTGGGCTAAAAAGAAAAAAACAACTAAATCTCAAGCTAAAAAAGTTCATGTAGAAGGTGAAGTAGTACCTATGAGCGATGAGCAAAAGAGAGTATTTGATAAGTATACTTTAGAGCTTAAACTTAACAGTGAAATAGCTAATACTTTAGCTAGAGATTATCATCTTTCAAAATTTTATGAAGAGTCTTTATCTTTTTTAAATAGCCCTATAAGCTTAGCAAATATTGTTGCAAATGAGGTAGCTAGAGAGTTAAAACAGATGCACATAGATGAGCTGAAATTTTCTGCAAAGCAAATATCCCAACTTGTTAAAATGATTGATGAAGAGATAATCTCAAGTAAGATTGCTAAACAACTGTTTGAAGATATGGTCAAATCTGGAGAGAATCCAACACAAATAGTTGCTGACAAAGGACTTGTACAGATAAGTGACCCTTCTTATATCTTACCTATTATTGATGAAATAATTGCAAAAAATCCAGACAATGTAGCTAAGTTTAAAGCAGGAAATAGCAAACTTTTAGGCTTCTTTGTAGGAGAAGTACTAAAAAGAACTGGTGGAAAAGCAAATCCAAAAGTTGTGAATCTCCTTGTAGCAGAGAAGTTAAAATAATAAACTAACCAAATAGTTTAAAATGCAAATCTGAGTTTTCTCTATATCCATCATAATACTTTTCTGCAATCTTAATTGAAACAAGATTTTTACTCTCTATATAGTTATCATGTGAGAAAATTGTTTTCGCATGATAAGAGGTTTAATAGTTAAGTTCAACACGATTACGTTCACCTGACCCTGACCCTGAAATTCAGTCAACTCCTTTATGCTTAAGTGACAAAATGTGTTTTTATTACGTATATCAACAAAT
>DQSO01000036.1 GCA_015663225.1 Campylobacterales bacterium | reverse complement strand
TAAAAGTTTTTCTATACTTTGATAAACTGGATTTTTAATTCCCTTTGAATGTTTTGTACCATCTGTATGAGATGTTCCAAATAGATATAAATTAGTATTTTTTTCTAGTTTGGATTTAATAATATATGGTGGTCGATACTTATATATATTAAATCCATCTTCTATTTTAAAACTATAGCTATAGCTAAAAGCTAATAAAACTAGCAGTAATATATTCACACTGAAGTTTCAGCAGTTGACTTCTCTTTTACCTCTTCTAATCCTTCATTATTAATATACTCAAATAACATTTTATAAGATTCACACCAGTATGTTTTACCTATCTCACCCTGATAGTAAGCTTTTGTTTCAAAAGGACATCCACCTTTACAATAACTCCACCACTTGCATCCTTCACAATCACTCTCCTTTAATACTGGATGTCTCTTGTGAAAAATTTTCTTTTTTTGTATATCTGCAAAACTATCACTATGAATATTGCCAAGAGGCAACTCTTCAGCTTGCATATTTCTATCACACTCATATACACTTCCATCAGGACCTAGACCAAATAAATTTTTTGAACAATTTTCTACATTATGGCATCGTAGATGTTTCTCCTCATTTGTATCTCGTAGATGTTTCCATCCAAAAAATGGTGATATTCTCAGAGCATAATCATCCTCTTTCCATATCTTCCACATATTTATAAAAAACTCACCCTGCTCTTTTGGACTTAATCCAAATACTTCTGAATCATAATTTCCAGTGAAATCTGACATACTATTTACACTAAAACTTTGAACACCAAGATTTTTAAAAAAACTATAAATATCTTTCTCATGACCTAAAGCTCCCTTATGTACAACATAGATACATCCTAATTTTCCATTATCTTTTTTTAGTTGAAAATATGCACTTAAAAACTCTTTTTTATAGGATTTTGGACCTACTAAAACTCGCTCATCACTTACAGGATCATATGAGCTACCTAGTGAAAAACTACCATCCTTACCACCAAGTAATTTTTTTAATACAGTTGATTTATTACTATTGTATAAAGTCAAATTTGTTTGCATACTATGCTTAAACTTCAAAGGTTGCTCTCGTGAATTTTTCATAGTTTTATCATATACATTTTCATAAAACTCATTGCTCATAAGCAAAGGTTCGCCACCAAGCCAGATAAAAGTTGCACTTGACTGACTAAAATCTACACCTTCAAACTCTTCATCTACTCTAGCTATTAACTTATCAAATATCTTAGTTGTCATTGCAGTTGATGTTGCACCTTTTTTATAAACACTACAATAACTACAAGCTGCATTACAACTATATGTTGGTTTCATAATAAACTGTAGTCTTTTCCCCTCTAACTTACCACTCATAATTATCTTCTTTTCATTTGTTTTTGATTCATAAATATAACCTGATTTATTCTCTTATGTGATTGTTTAGATAACTTTTCAAAATCAATCATTGCAGAATGAAGAGTTCCACCAACATATCCAGCTAACCGATTAAACTTTGACTCTACGGTTGCTAATATCTCCCATTCATCATTACTCTCTAATATGTGTGTATCTCTATATATTTTTGGATCAGAATTTTTAGCAAATATTTTATGTCTATAATATTTAAACTTTTCATCCTCTTCCTCACGAACTTTAGATACTCTTCTGTTTTGTAAACTAGCCTTTCTTCCTACCCACCACTCAAGATGAAATTTACTTAATGGCATAAACATCAACTCTGATTCACGATGTTTATAAACTGAAGTACCACCAACTTCTTCATCATCATAGTTTAAATATACTATTGAAGCTATAGCTCCTGGATCTGCATGGGGAGTTGAGTTGTTTATCTTATTGGCAGGGCCACTACCATCAAATATATTACCTAAAAAAGTACTTCCAACATGTTCTAAATGAAAATTAAAATTAAAATATTTTCTTAAAATATCACTATATGCTTGTTGGAATTTTAAAGGAGTAAAACTCTGCAAAGCAACTCTCTTTCCAGGATAACCTCCATTTGAACTTGATGTAATACTTGGAGCTGGTGAGCTTATAAGAAGATCCCTTACCAGCTCAGGATTTTTATAAAAATCATCTATAACCATTAGTGGTAATTTATTCTCACCAATATAACTCATCTTAATCTTCATATCTGGATTTAACTCAAAAATTTTCTCGGTATCGTAAACTTTTATATTTTGGGTAGAACTTTTCATCACACTCTCCTATCTATATTTGAAAACCATATTGGTCTGAACTATTATGTAACTCATCACACTTTTTACAATCCCAACACTCAAATTTACAATTTTTTGTAAACTCTCTCCAATTTTTTAATCTCTCTGGATCATACTTATACTGTTTTACTTGATCATATAATTTATACATAATAATATCTTCACTTGGATCTGCATACCTTTTGACTATCTCCATAGACTCTTCAAATAGACTAAGAGTACTTCTTCCATGAAGTTTTAAAATCTGTATATAGTTTAAAATTTCATCAAAGTCTTCTCTAAATATTGGCATATTTGCATTTTTCAGTGCATATGATGGTGATTGTTTTCCCCATGATGAACAAGTTAATCCACCAGCACGAAGCTTAAAATATCTCTTATCAACACTTTTTGAACTATTTAGCTGATAGTGTTCACTCATAGCTGGACATGAACCTCTACACCACTCATTTACAAGTATAGACATTGGTTTTTTAAATCTATCATATGCTCTTTTTAAATTTTTTAGATTGTCTCTATCTCTTATGTTATATCTATCTATATTGATAACATCAAAATTTACTTCTGCATAATCAACATACTCTTGAGGTTTTGAAACTCTTCTTAAAATTGTATTTTTTATAGTCATCTCAGGAAAATTTTTCTTCAAATCATTAGTCAACATCCAATGATAATGGGGTATTGTGATAGATCTAAGTCCTCTTGCATAAAAAGGTTTTAAATTTTTAATAAAAAGATCTAAATTATCTAGTGTAGAATCAACTGATATATCATTAAATGTTGCAGAAACTTTTATACCAGTCTCTTCCTGTACTCGCATCATCATCTTAAAGTATCTAATAGTTGCTTCTCTACTACTTCCTTTTATATCACCTTGTCCCATAGCATCATTATCAAAAGGAGGAATAATACAAGTAAAATAAATATCATATATATACTCTTTATACTCTCTTAAAAACGGGAAAAAAATCTCCTCAAACATCCCATCACTCATACCAGTAAACATAGGCATTGAGAAAATTTTCTTTTCCATACTACTAAGCTCCCTCTTCTACAAACTCAACTTTTTGAACACTCTCTATATCTTCGATCTCAGATTTTATCGATGTTATAATATTTTTCATGGCACTACAGTCATAGTCTAAATCACCAAATTTAAGCATTGCATTACACATATCATAACTTTCACACATAGAACACTTATCATATGTGAAAAATATCTCTTCATCTATAGAATTTAGCTCTTTATATAGTGCTGACTCTTTAAGATCTTCTACTGAATTTTCTATAGTTCCATAACTTAAACCTTTATCTAAAAGTCTTTTCGATGGACCTATCTTTCCATTACTATCTACATAATAAAATAGTCCTGCCTCTTCTTGCATAAATCTCCATAGGGTTCTTTTCATACCTTTAGCTCGACCACTTTTTTGAATATGTGCAAACCTAACAATACTAATAAATGGATATATTTTTGAAAGTAAATCTGGAGTAAATGCTATCTTCTCGTAAAAATTATTTAGTGATTTTTCATCCATACTTTTTAGTAATTCAAATGAAAGTCTGATAAAAACATTTTTCTCCTCTAAGAGTATTTTTATATCCTCATATAGACTATCACTATTTTCATGAATAACTATCTCTACTTTATCAAATGCAGCAAAACTATTTTTTATACTATTTATCTGTTTCACATCATCTTTAGTATAAACATCTAACTCTAATCCTATATCTCTAAAATGCAAATCTTCTAAAACACCTACATCAGAAATCGACTCAAGCTTAAATGTCAAATAATTACTTTTTTTAGAATAAAACCTATAAGAGTCTCTCGTAGCTTTTTGAAATTCATCCCTCGCTAAATGAGGAATACGAACAACTTTTATATTTGAGCCAACATCCCACTTAAGATTGTGAGGTATACTTATTAATTCTGCCAAAATATCTCCTTATATAATATATTTTAAAGTAAATCGGCAGATTCTCAAATAACTTTAATTATTTAGTTTATCTTTAAGATACAACTTCCTCTTCAACTGCAATCATTGATTTTATCTTTTGAGAATTTTTTTGATTTTCTTCTGCTTCTTGCATCTTGCCAAGTTTTCTATATGCTACATGCTTTAAGTGATAACTATGTGCAAATACCAAAGATATATCATCACCCATAAGCAATAAACTTTTATCAGTATATTCTATAGTTTTATTATATTCTTGTTGTTGCAAATATAAACTTGCTAATATATTATAACACTGTGCAAAATCTTCTTTATCAACTTTATCAAAACTTTTTAGTAATCTTAGTGCATCAAGTAGCTCATGTTGAGCTTCATCAAATTGACTTACCTTTTTAAATTGTTCAGCTTTGTTATAGTTTATTGATACCAATAGTGTTAAAAAAGAACCATCATCACTTTTTAAGTTTGATTTCAAATACCTATCAAGTTTATCCATTATACTATTTGCTTTTCTACTCTCTCCCCTTGAGAAAAAATAATCTTTTAAAATCAAACATATATCAATATATTGCGCACTCTCATCTTTAAACTTTTCAACCATCTGCTCTAACTTGCCAATCAAAGAATCCAACTTAGAATACTCACCCTTTTTCAAATAACAGCTTATTATCATGTGATAAATCTTAATTCGTTCTTTTTCTGTTTTAGTATAAGAAAGTAATTTATCAGCTAAAACAAGTTGAAGATTTATATCTTTTTGCATATGTTTATCAACAACTATTTTTATCTCAGTTGTCATATCAATACTAAAAAGAGGTTTAATATATTTATCAAACATAGTCCAATCTTGACTTGCAATCGCTATATCAACTAATACTCTATGAACTCTAATAAAGTCATCTTTTTCTTTTGCTAAATTTAACATTTTTAAAGCAAAATCTTTTGCAGATTTTAAATCATTTTTACTATATGCTTTAATCGCAAATTCATATAAATAACTTAAATGAGCTGGTTGATTATTGCTAATATTTTGCTCTTGAAGATTTATAAGTTTTGATATATAAAACTCTCTATTTTGCAAATCATTTTTATTTTCATAAATATCTATAAGAGCTGTATATACAGTAACAAACTCTGCTTCACTTTTAGCCCTAGGAAGTACCTCTTTAGCAATTTTAAGTGCCATATCATGCTCTTTAAGTTTATCATATATCAAGCTCATAACTATAGATACTTCAAAAAGATTAAGTAAAGGCTCTTTTTCCTGCAACTTCAAGGCTTCTTTAGCCACTTCTAAAGCTTTTATAGGATTATTTTGATGTAAATAAGCATTTGCAACCAATGTTTTGATTGTAAAAACTCTAGAAAGTATTACTTCTTGTGAGATACTTTTACTTACTTCTAAAAGCTTATTAGCATACTTTATTGTATCAGCATATCTTTTATTTTCCGAGTTTGAAAGTGTAAGTAGATAATAGCTTCTAAACAAAAAGTTATTTTTACTCTCTTCATGTATAACTTCACTTGAATCTTCTATATATTTAAATACCTTATTACAAAGATATTCTATCTCGTCAATAGGTGAAGTTTCAATCTGCTTTAACTCAGCTAATATCATGTAAGAAGCTAAGATAATACTTAACATTGAATCCTCAATAGTTGATTCTTTTTCAATTATCTCTATAGTATTAGTAGCAACTTGC
>DQSO01000035.1 GCA_015663225.1 Campylobacterales bacterium | reverse complement strand
GCATCACTTACAATATCAAGTAGTTTAATCTTATCTTCCCCCGAAGCATCTATATAAACTATATCATCGCAACTTTTTAGTATTTCAAAACCCCTAGTATGAATAGCATCACAAACTACTATTTTTTTACTCATAAATTCCCCTTAAAAATCTATTTTATATATATCTATTGGATAAGAGTGTGAACTTTTTATTTTATTCATTTTTGCAATCCAACCGCTCTTATTATCAATAAAATTTTCATCTTCTCTTATTTTCAAACTACTAGAAAGATTTTCTATATCAATAGTAGTTGGTTTAATAAAGTGATACATAGTAAAAATTAAAATTACTGTACCAATAAGTAGTGTAGAAAAGAGTAGGTATAACTCAAATTTTTTCATAAGTTACCTACTCTTTGTTTTCATTTAAATTTATTTTAGCTGATCTTTCAATATATCACCTAAAGTTGATCGTTCATCATTGTTAAACTCTTCCATTGCCTCTTTTTCTTTGATTCTAGCAACTCTTTTTATTGAAAGTCTAACTCTATTTTTATCTGTATCTATAAATACGATAGCAGCTTCTATCTCTTCACCAATCTCAATCTCATCAAAAGACTTATCACCTAAATCTTCTATACGAATCAATGCATCAACACCATCTTCTATCTCAACAAAAAGTCCAAACTCTTTTTTATCTCTAACTTTAACATCTAAGATTTCTCCACTTTGATGATTTTTAGCAAAAGCTTCTATCGGACTCTCTTCTAAATCTTTTTTACTTAAAGATATATTCTCTTTTTCTCTATCTATTTTAACAATTTTAACTTCTACTTCATCACCACTGTTTAGTAGATCTTTACACTTACTACCTCTCTCCCATGAGATATCTTCATTATGTAAAAGACCTTCAATACTACCAATCTTAACAAATGCACCAAAGTTAGTAATAGTTGTAATAATACCTTTAACACTATCTCCAACTTTATAATTTTGCTTAAATTCATCAAATGGCTTAGGAAGAAGACTTTTAAGACTAACTCTTAGTTTTCTCTTCTCAAAATCCATCTCTACGATTTCAACATCAATCTCTTCTTTAACTTTTAGATAATCCTGAGGATGTTTAATATTTTTATCCCATGATATTTCAGAAACATGTAAAAATCCTTCTATATCATTTCCTAAATCTACAAATACACCATAAGGTTCAATATTGCTAACTTCAACTTTAACAGCATCACCAACTTCAAGCTGATCTTTTAACTCATCCCAAGGATCGCTCATAGCTGCTTTTATAGATAGTGAAAGATGTCTTTTTGCTTCATCATAATTAAGAGGCTTAACAGTGATTACTTCACCTTCAGTAAAATGTTTTGAAGGGTTAACTGGACCTTTGTAACTAATCTCACTATAGTGAACTAATCCATCCATTCCACCAATATCAACAAACATACCATAACTAGTAATTTTTTTGATTGTTCCCTCTACTGGCTCATCTTTTTTAAGAAGTTCATCAACTATCTCTTTTCTCTTCTCTTTCTCAGCTTCAATAAGAACTTTTCTTGAAATTACAATAGATTTTGTAGTTTTATCTACTTTAATAACTTGTGCTTTTATCTTCTTACCGATAAGTGTATTTGACTCTTTCAGGTATGCTTGGCTTCTTGGCATAAAATACTCTAAACTCTCAGAATCTTCTACAATATAACCACCCTTGTTCTTACCAACAATAACACCATCAACCATAGTAGGTTCAGCATCTTCATCATAAGCTTCAACAAAATCATTTACTTTTTTTGCTTTAATAGCTTTTTTATATGAAAGGAAAGGTCTCTCATTTCTATAACCACTTATTGCAACTGTGATTTCATCACCAGTTTTAAATATCAAGTTACCCTCGCCATCAGTTATCTCTGCTTTATTTAAAAGTCCCTCTTGTTTCTTACCTACATCAACTAAGATATTATCTTCACCCTCTTTAATCGATACGATAATACCAGTTACTATACTGCCACCCTTTTCTTTTTTGATTGACTCTGCAAACATCGCCTCAAAATTGTCTTCTTCACCCAAATCCATCTCTTCAATAGCTTTTTTACTTAGAACTTTAGAGTTCACCTCATTTAACATTGACATTCCTTTTATTAAAATTTTATTTTATTTTCGCCCATTATACACAAATTTCTTTTATTTTACTTGTTACTCTTTTTATTATCCAATCAGGAGTAGATGCACCTGCACTAATGCCACATATTTTCTTATTTTTAAACCAATTTTTGTCCAATTCTTTATCATTTTCAATGAGATAACTATCACTACAAATCTCTTTTGATATAGTTAAGAGTTGCTTTGTATTTGAAGAGCTTCGTCCACCTATAACTATCATCACATCAGCTTCACAAGCTAACTCTTTAACCGCATCTTGATTTTCAAATGTTGCATTACATATTGTATTAAAAACTCTTACTTCACTTACCCTAAGCACTAGATAATCAACTATTTTTAAAAACTCACTTGGTTTTCTTGTAGTTTGAGAAATAATAGCAACCCTTTTACCAAGTTTTTTTATATCTAACTCCTTGGTGCTCATAACAACAAATGGTTCACTTATAGAGTAACTTCTAACACCTTTTACTTCAGGATGATTCTCATCACCAAATATTACTATTGTATATCCATCTTCACTCATCATCTTTACTATTTTTTGAGGATTTTTAACAAAAGGACAAGTTGCATCAACTATTTCAACTTCCATTTTTTCTAACTTAGCTAAATCTCCTTTTTCTATACCATGAGTTCGTATAATTGTCTTTTTAGCTCCCCCTATATCATCTATACCACAAGCTGTTGTAACATTGAATCCCTCTTTTAACCTATTTATCTCCTCATCGTTATGAATAAGAGGACCAATTGTTGTTGCATCTTTTATATTTTCAGCAAGCTCTATAGCTCTTTTTACACCAAAACAAAACCCATAACTCTTAGCTAATCTAATCTCCACTTTCAACCTTTGTAAACCTACCAAGTATATCTATAAAGTTAGGGAAAGATGTCTTAATACAATCTACATCCCAAACTCTAACACCACACTTAACACCAGCTATCAAAAAACTCATAGCTATCCTATGATCACCATAACTATCAACTGCTGCACTACACAACTCTCCACCAACTATCTCATATCCATCATCTTTTTCACTTACATTTACACCACACTTTTGTAAGTTTTCAACAACAGTTGCGATTCTATCACTCTCTTTAACTCTAAGCTCTTTAGCATTTTTAACTACACTCTTGCCATTTGCTACAGCCATAGCAATTGAAAGTGCTGGAAGTTCATCAATAAGCCATGAAAGATTTTCACTAACCTCAACACCGTTAAGAGTATCTCCTATTATTTTTATATCACCAATAGGCTCATATCTACTAGTTGTTTCTATAAACTCAACCTTAGCACCCATCTTTTGAAGTATTTTATATGCTTCAATCCTTGTAGGATTAAGTGTAGTATTTTTTATAGTTACAGATGAACCTTTAAACATACTAGCTAACACCGCAAAGAAAAATCCACTTGAAGGATCAGAAGGAACCTCTATATCTAAAGGCTTTAAAGTTGTTGTTAAAGGCTCTATCTTTATATATCCATCTTCATTTTCAATCTTTGCACCCATACCTCTTAGCATTCTCTCACTATGATCACGACTAAGTTCATCCTCTTTGTAGTATGAACTGCTTTTTGCTTTTAGTGCCGCTAATATCATCGCACTCTTTACTTGAGCTGATGCTATCTTACTCTCATATCTAAAACCATCAAGTTCGCTACCTCTTATTGAGATTGGTGCTAACTCTCCATTTTCTCTTGCATCGATTTTTGCACCTATCTCTCTTAGTGGATTTGCAACTCTTTTCATAGGACGACGAGCCAAATACTCATCTCCATGAAGTATAAAAAACCCCTTAAGAGGAGCTAAAAACCCCATAAATAGTCTAATAGCTGTTCCACTATTGCCACAATCAAGTATATGTGGAGTTTCTACTATCTTTTTGGGAGGTGTAATAGTTACATCTTTTCCATTATTTTCTATTTTAGCCCCTAAAAGTTTAACTATATTTAAAGAGTTCAAAGTATCTTCTGCTTGAAGAAAATTCTTTATATGTGAAGGCTTGCTACTTAGTAGAGAAAATATTGCACATCTATGAGAGATTGACTTATCACTTGCTATCTCACTAATATCTTCACTGAAACTTTTATCACTTTTTTTTACCTCTATATAACTCATCTTATCTCTAATCCTAACTTAGCTTTTAAAATTTCACTCACACCATCCATAGCCTTTACAATATCACTCTCTTGTAAAGTACCCTCTTTTAGTTGCAGTATAAATCTTATTGTCAAACTTTTTTTATTTTCAAGCTCATCTGCTTCATATAGATCAATAGGATAAAAAGAGACTATTGTCTTATCAATCTTACCATCAAGCTCAACTCTAATCTTTTCAAAACTCATATCGCTACCAATCAAAAATGAGAGATCTTTTTGTGATGATTGAAACTTTGAGTAGTTATCAACTTTTATAATCTCATATTTTAAACTATCAAAATCTAACTCACAAATATAACTTCTTTGCAAGTCAAACTCTTTTTCTACCTCTAAGTGAACTCGTGAAATAAATCCAATATCTCTTCCTTTTAAAATCACTCTAGCATATTCATATGGATTAAAAAGTTTACTCTCACTCATAGCTTGCTTAAGCTCAAACTCACCAACTATTTTTGAAAGGCTATCTACTGCATCTACAAAAGAGAGCTCTTTAACCTTTGCACTATTTTTAAGACTCTCACTTTCACTATCACCACTCAAGATAAAAGATAGTTTTTCACTCTCATTCAAACTCTCATCAACCACTCGACCTAGTTCAAATATCTTTATACTCTTTCTTCCAACTTTTGCATTTTTACTAGCACTTCTTAAAAGATGAAGAGAGAGTGTAGTTCTAAAACTATTTAACTCACTACTAATTGGATTTTTCAAATCCATCTCACTTTTTACACATTTAAAACCATATTTAGCTAAATCATCTCTATTTTCAAAAAAGTAGTGAACAGATTCAAAAAAACCAGCTCCAACTGCACGATTTCGGTAAAACCTTCTCTTTTTTATCTTCTCATAAGCACTATTTACAACTCTTCGCTCAAAACTACATAGAGGCTTAGATCTGATATTGTCAATACCATAAATACGAACAATCTCCTCAATAATATCTTGAGTATTTTTTATATCACTCCTAAATAGAGGAACTTTTACAATAAAAAACTCACCTCTAAACTCAACATCAAATCCCAAACTTTGAAGTATCTGCATAATCTTTGTATCACTTATCTCATCACCTATAAAATCATGAATAAAACTCTCTTCTACTTGTATAATTGTCTCTTCATCACTATCAATAGTCTCTTCATATCCACTATATATTTTTGCACCACTCATTATCGACTGGGATAATACTTTAAGTCCAAATCCTAAGTCAGTCTCACTTCCTCGAGAACTTTTATAGTAGAGTTCATCACTCTTAGCTTTTACTTCATATCTTTTTGATGCTATATCATCAGGTCTTACATAACTAGCTTCTACTAAAACTTCATCACAACCTTCAACTACATCAAAATCACTATTTTGCTCCAAGCCAACAGATGAGAGTAAAAAAGATGAACTATAAACTCTATCTATTTTGTCATCATCTTGCCTAAGGTTTAAAACTGCTTTACCATCTTTATCTTTGTCAAGTTTACAAAAGTCATATGCACGAAGTATTACTCCACTCTCATGTGTTGCATAATTTAGATGATTAATAACATCATTTGAAATTTTTATATCACTCATACAGAGTCGTAATCTCGTTAAGAAGTTAGTTTTTAATCTATCTTTTTCAAAAAACATATATTTCAAATTACAATCAGACTCACCACTTATATCAAGTTTTACAACTCGCCCTATTCCTCTTTGATCTTCCACATAAGTAGTCTCTTTTTGTATTAACTCTATATCCAATGCAGAACTCAAATCTCTTGCAACTCCATGAATACTAAGACAATCTCCCCGATTTGCAGTTAGTTCAATCTCAATAATGTCATCATTTAAAGAGCTATAT
>DQSO01000014.1 GCA_015663225.1 Campylobacterales bacterium | reverse complement strand
TCTGGAAAAGTTATCAAAGATAGGTGCAGAAGTTGTTCTGGTAGGGGTTACCAAACTAAACAAGAGAGCACAACAGTAAAAATTCCAGCAGGAATTGACCATGGAAATAGAATAAGAGTTAGTGGAAGAGGAAATAAAATAAAAGAGAGAGGACAAGGTGATTTATATCTTCTAATCTTAGTTAAAGATGATAAACACTTTACTCGTGATGGTTCAGATATTTATATAGAAGTTCCTATCTTTTTTACAAAAGCGATCTTAGGTGGTACTATAAATGTTCCAACAATAAGAGGTGAAAAAGAGATAGAGATACCTCAATCAGTTGAAGATAAAAAGCAGTTTATTTTAAGAGGTGAAGGTATAGATGATGTACATGGAAGAGGTCGTGGTCGTCAGATAATCCAAGTGAAAATAGTCTATCCTGAGAGATTAACAAGTGAGCAAAAAGAGATGATAGCAACTCTAGATGAGAGTTTTAAAGAAGAAAATACCATGCATGAGAGTAGATTAGAAGAGTTAGTAACTCGTGTAAAAAAATGGTTTAAATAAGGAGAGAGTGATGGAGTGTGAACTACCAAGAGTAAATGAGTCAAATGATGAGATAAAAAAGATTTTTGAAGATACAAAGACGATAGTAGTTCCTGGTCTATCTCCTGATGAGAGCAAACCAAGCCATCGTGTGGCAAAGTATCTTCAAAGTGTAGGTTATAAAATAGTTCCTATCTATCCTAAAGGTGATGAGATACTGGGAGAAAAAGTATATAAATCTATCTTAGATGTTCCATTTGAGATTGAGATGATAGATATGTTTAGAAAACCCTCTATTGCTGATGAAATGGTCGATATTATCAAAAAAAGAGGCGATATAAAGTTTTTATGGCTTCAAAAAGATATTGTAAATAACTCTGCTAGCCAGAGGGCTAAAGATATGGGGATAAAAGTAGTGCAAAACAAGTGTACTATGGTAGAACACAAGGCTCTATTTTAGATGATAGATATACAAGAGATAAAAAAAGCAAGAGAAGTTCTTGATGGAGTTATTTTAAAGACTCCATTTACAAAAGCTCCTCTTCTCTCAAATGTTTGTGATGCAAATATCTTCTTAAAAAAAGAGAATCTTCAATTAACAGGTGCATATAAAATAAGAGGTGCATACAATAAAATAAAAAATCTTACAGATGATGAAAAAAGTAGGGGAGTAGTAGCTGCAAGTGCTGGAAATCATGCTCAAGGAGTTGCTTATAGTTCAAAGATTTTCAATATCCCTGCAACTATTATTATGCCAGAAGCTACACCTCTATTAAAAGTTGAAAATACTAAAAACCTAGGTGCAAAAGTAATACTTAAAGGTGGAAATTATGACGAAGCTTATAAAGAAGCTATTAAGCTATCATGTGAGAAAAATCTAACTTTTATACACCCTTTTGCTGATGATTTGGTTATCGCTGGGCAAGGTACAGTAGCTTTAGAAATGCTTGAAGAGCTACAAGAGATAGACTATATAGTTGTACCTATTGGTGGAGGTGGACTAATAAGTGGTATTGGTTCAGCTATAAAACAACTAAGCCCTAAAACTCGTTTGATAGGTGTAGTAGCAAGTGGTGCAAATGCTATGAAAATATCATATGAAAAAGGTTGTCCAATAGATGGAAAATCAGTAAGAACGATAGCCGATGGAATAGCTGTAAGAGATGTAGATAAAAAGAACTTCAATACAATCTGCGAAGTAGTAGATGAAATAGTAGAAGTTGATGATGAAGAGATAGCAAATGCAATACTGTTTTTACTAGAAAAACAAAAACTGATAGTCGAGGGTGGAGGAGCAGTTGGTGTAGCTGCACTTTTACATCATAAGTTTAAGTTTGAAAAGGGCTCTAACATAGCAACTATTTTAAGTGGTGGAAACATAGATGTCCAAATGCTTTCAGTTATCATTGAAAAAGGTCTAATAAAATCAAATAAAAAGTTAAATCTAATGGTAACACTAATAGATAAACCAGGAAGTCTGAAAAAACTAACAGACATCTTAGAAGAGTTAAATGCAAATATAATCCAAATAGACTATAACAGAGTTTCGGCTACCTTATCTTTTGGAGATGCTCATGTAACACTATCACTTGAAACTAAAAATCAAGATCATCAACAAGATATAAAAAATGCTTTGAATAAAGAAGGCTATCAACATATACAACTTGTTTAAATATGCTATAATAAATAAAAAGGTTTTTCGTTGGGTGTTTTAAAAGTAGAGGATTTGCCATATTATGTTTATTCTGATTATCTTTTATGGGAAGATAATTGGGAGTTGATTTATGGTGTAGCTTATGCAATGAGTCCAGCACCCATGATTAAACATCAATCGATAAGTAATAAAATAGCAAGATATTTAGATGAATCTTTAAAAGATTGTATAAAATGCAAAGCTCTCCTTCCTGTTGATTGGAAAATCTCTGAAGATACTATTGTTCAACCTGATAATAGTGTGATTTGTCACACTCCAATAAATGAAGCATATATATCAAAAGCACCTAAAATCATATTTGAAGTTCTTTCTAAAAGTACAGCTAAGAAGGATAAAAATCTAAAATATGATTTATATGAAAAAGAGGGTGTAGAGTATTATTGTATTGTTGATCCTGTTGAGAGTATTGCCAAGGTATACACTCTTAAAGATGGAAAATATATTAAAGTATGTGATGCACATGATGAGCAAGTAGTATTTGAACTTCAAGAGTGTAAAGATAGTTTGAAGTTTGATTTCTCAAAGATATGG
>DQSO01000085.1 GCA_015663225.1 Campylobacterales bacterium | reverse complement strand
TTACCAACACCAGCACCACCAAATAGTCCAACTTTACCACCCTTAGCATAAGGAGCAAGCAGATCAACTACTTTAATACCTGTTTCAAAAATTTCACTCTCGGTACTTTGCTCGTTAAAAGGAGGAGAATCTCTATGGATTGACCATTTAATCTTTCCTTCAACTGGAGCACCTTCATCAATTGGTTCACCAATTACATTGAAAATTCTACCAAGAACTTCTTCTCCAACAGGAACTTTTATTGGGCTACCATGAGCTACAACTTTTGTTCCTCTTACAAGACCTTCACTCATATCCATCGCAATAGTTCTTACTCTACTATCACCAACATGAGCTGCAACTTCAAGGATAAGCTTTGTAGCAACACCCTCAACCTCATAATTTACCTCTAATGCTTCATTGATTTCTGGAAGATAATCTTCAAAATCAACATCAACAACAGGACCAATTACCTGTGATATAACACCTTCCATTCTATTAGCTCCTTATTTTTATTCTTTTATTATAAAGCTTCCATACCACTGATAATCTCAATAAGTTCAGTAGTAATCGCTTCTTGTCTAGCTTTGTTATACTTTACAGTTAACTGTTCAACTCTCTCTTTAGCATTGCTAGTTGCATTATCCATAGCCTGCATTCTAGCACTATGTTCACCAGCAAGCGAATCAATCAGACCGTAATACATATTGTACTCAATATATTTTCTAACTAACTCTTCTAATACTTTCTCTTCATCCTCAGCTTCGATTTCCATCATTGAAGCTACTTTACTCTCTACTTCTATAGTTTCAACTGGAACTAGTGTAGTAGTTTTTAACTCTTGTATTATCATATTCTTATAGCCATTGTGAACTAAAATGATCTTATCACACTTCCCTTCTACAAAATCTTCAACAGCTTTATTAACAATATCAACTGCTTTTTCATATGTAGGAGATGAACTAACTCCAATATATTTTTCTAAAACTTCCATACCTTTAAAGGTGAAAAAATCTACACCTTTTCTACCAACTGCTCTAAGTCTAACCTGACAACCTTTAGCTTCATACTCTTTTGTAAGAGCTAAAACTTGTTTTATAGTTTGTATATTAAAACCACCACACAAACCTTTATCAGCAGTTATAAAAAATATATCAATAACCTTTTCAGAGTCATTTTTAGCAAAAAACTTCAGTGTACTTCCACCAGCTTTAAACTTATTTATCTTGTCACTTATCTCACTCATCATAATATTAAGTTTATTTGCATACTCTTTACTTCTCTTAGTAACTTCTTCAGCTCGCTTCAACTTTGCAGTTGAAACAAGCTTCATAGCTCGAGTTGTCTTTTGAGTATTCTTAACACTAGCGATATTTCTTTTTATATCTTTTAGATTTGCCATAATTAGCTACCTTACTTTACTACAAATGTTGATTTAAACTCATCTAATACTGTGTTTAAAAGCTCAATTGTTTGATCAGTTAGCTTTTTCTCACTTGCTATAGTTTCTAAAAGTTTTGGGTATTTTGCTTCAATAAATGGATAAAGCTCAGCCTCAAATCTAACTACATCAGCAACTTCGATATCATCTAAGAAACCTTTAGCACCAGCATATATAATCACTACTTGCTTTTCAATTGGGATTGGAGCATATGGCCCTTGTTTTAGAACCTCTACCATTCTCTGTCCTCGCTCAAGTTGATTTCTACTTCCTTCATCAAGATCACTTGCAAATTGTGCAAATGCTTGAAGCTCTCTATATTGTGCAAGATCAAGTCTTAAAGTACCAGCAACTTGCTTAGTAGCTTTAATCTGTGCAGCACCACCAACTCTAGAAACAGATAGTCCAACATTAATAGCTGGTCTAATACCTGAATTAAACAGATCAGTCTCAAGAAAAATCTGTCCATCAGTAATTGATATAACATTTGTTGGAATATATGCAGCAACATCACCAGCTTGTGTTTCAATAATAGGAAGAGCTGTAATACTACCCCCACCTAATGCATCACTAAGCTTTGCAGCTCTCTCAAGCAGTCTTGAGTGAAGATAGAAAACATCACCAGGATATGCTTCACGACCCGGAGGTCTTCGAAGAATCAATGACATCTCTCTATATGCAACAGCATGCTTACTTAAATCATCATAAACGATTAGTGCATGTTTACCATTATCTCTAAAGAATTCAGCCATAGTAACACCAGTATATGGTGCTAAAAACTGTAATGCAACTGCATCACTAGCACCTGCTGTAACAACAGTAGTATAATCCATAGCTCCATGCTCAGTTAATTTCTTAACAACTTGAGCAACTGTAGCTGACTTTTGTCCAATAGCAACATAGATACATCTTACATCTTGACCTTTTTGATTGATAATAGCATCAACTGCAACTGTAGTCTTACCAGTTTGTCTATCTCCAATAATAAGCTCTCTTTGCCCTCTTCCAACAGGAACAAGTGCATCGATAGCTTTAATACCTGTTTGTAATGGCTCATGAACAGACTTTCTTGCCATAATTCCAGGAGCTTTCTCTTCAACAAATCTATTCTCTGATGAATCAATTGTTCCTTTCCCATCAAGTGGTTCACCAAGTGAGTTAACAACTCTACCTATCATAGCATCACCAACAGGAACTTTTAGAAGATTACCAGTTCTTTTTACACTTAAACCTTCTC
>DQSO01000013.1 GCA_015663225.1 Campylobacterales bacterium | reverse complement strand
CTCATGTAAATCATACTTGTTTGATAAGATGTGCTATAAGATTTTAAAAAGTTTATAACGAGAGATAGAAAATAGTCTGTATAGAGTATTGCATTGTCATAGCTATTTGATATTTCCTCTTGTTTACACTTTTGAAGCTGATTATTTTTACAAACTGGAGTAAATTTTTCAAACTCTTTTGGGTATCTCTTGTAGTAGGCTGGTCCATGATTTCCCATCTGATGCAAAACTATAAGTATATCTTTTTTTGGATAAGTATTGATATAACTATCTAGCCCTACAAGCATTCCTTCATCTCTGCACTCACCTTTACACATAGTGTTATTTTTTGGTGATTTATAGTTTTGATACTCAACTCTTAGAGCGACTCCTTTTGAGTCTGAGTTATTGTCTCTCCACAGCACCTGAACACCAGCAGTTTTCAAAACATCAAGAACATTATAAGTTGAGATACCCTTTTTATAACTATAATCACTTCTATCATAGATACTAAACATACATGGCACCGACTCAGCTGTTGATGTACCACATGAATACAAGTTAGAAAGATTTACAATATTTTCTTTTTTCAAAAGAGGATTTGTATCTTTTTTATAACCATTAAGCCCAAACCTATCAGCACGAGCTGCTTCACCAACAACCAATATAGTAAGCTTTCTCTTTTTATCATGTGAAACAACTTTAGCATCTAAGCCTATATGTTTCATCACTATTTGCCCAGTGTTAAAAGTGCGATTTATATAAAAACCAATACTATAAATCCAATAAGTAGGATTTGTATAGTACCTAAGAACTGAATGTTCTCTAAAAAAAGATGTATAGTGTTGACTAAACATAAGAACAATAACTGCAATAGATGCTAGAGATAGCAAGATAGCTTTTAACTTACTTATCAGCTCCTGTATAAAACTTTGATAATTAATCTTTATCTTATATATAATAAAAGATGGCAAAACACCAAGAATTATAAAGTAACCAACTTGTTTAAGTGTAAGCAAGTCCATTGATTCATTCATATCAGTTTGTATAACATTTGCGATCATAAACTCATCAATAACTACATGAAATGTATCCATAAAGTAAGCAGTCAAAGATGAGATAAGAGTTACTAAAATCAAAATAGGCTTAGTAGTCCACTTTGAGCTAACTATAGAGAGTAGTAAAACTATAAATGCTATTAAAAGCAGTCCCAAAGAGATAAGAAAACCTATGTTCTCTCCTGCTACAGGAAAGGTTTTAGTTACATTTGAAAAAAACATCCAGTTATAAAAAATCGTATAAAATATAGCTACACCAAGAATAAGTTTATTTTGAGTCATAACTAGCCTTTTTTATATCTATTTGTATTTGTTTTTTTAAATCATTCAAAGAGTCAAACTTACGATTTTCTCTTATAAAAGAGTTAAATTCTACCCTAACACTGCTTGGAAGAAACTCAATATCCTCATCGATAAGATGAGTCTCAACAGCACTCTTACCATCACAACTGATTCTAACACCTACAAAGGTAACACTCTTATACCATCTATCTTTAACTTGAGTTCTTGAGGCATATACACCATCTGATGGTAGAAGATAATCACTCTTATCTAAATTTATAGTAGCAACTAACTCTTTTTTACCAATCCCCTGCCCTTTTATAGTATTTGATTCTATCAAATATGCTCGTCCTAGTAGTTGGTTGGCTTTTTTTATATTTTTGCTACTTATATGATCTCTTATCGCACCTGAATGAACTGAAATATTATCAATTTTTAGCTCTTTTATAACATTTACTTTGCCATTAAACTGATTTTTGAGAGTTTTTATATCTCCTTTTCTATCAACACCATATCTAAAATCATAACCTACCACTATCTCTTTTAAGTTTTTAAACTCACTTTCAAGTAGCTTTACAAACTCATCAGAAGTTAAATTTTTTATATCCATAAGATTTAAAAAAATACACCCATTTTTAACATACTCACATCTATTATCATGTGGAGTAAGATTTGAGAACCCCTTATCTATCACTAAAATGACACCTTTGTGAGTTAACCTCTTCACTAAAGCCATGTGTCCTAGATGCATACCATCAAAACCACCAATAGCGATAGAGTCTATCTCATCACTTTTTAAAGTAGTAAAATATTTCAACATTTCCCTCTTTACCTTTTATAGTAGACTCTCTTTGCTCTAGTAGTTCCCAACCTATTTTAAAACAGCTACTTTCAAATCGTATTTTAGCAAATCTTATCGCATTTTGATCTTTAACAACACCTTTTTTATCTCTTTTAACATCTCGTCCTACTTCATACTGTGGTTTAAAAAGTATGATAATCTTATCGCTACTTAATCTATCAATATCTTCTAGTATATGCTCAATCCCAACAAAAGAGAGATCACAAGTAACAAGAGGAAATTTTTCTTCGCTACTGAATTTTCGTATATCAGTCTTTTCAATACTCTTAACTTTAGGATTATCTAAAAGAGTTTGATGAAGTTGATTTGTACCAACATCAACTCCAACTACCTCTTTTGCTTTATTTAGTAGCAGTACTTCTATAAATCCACCAGTAGAACTTCCTATATCTAAACATACCTTACCTTCAATCTCTACCTCTACCTCTTTTAAAAAGTGATGTAACTTATCACCACCTCGACCAACAAATACAATATCTTGAAGTATGACAATTTCAACATCTTCAACTTCTAGTGATGGCTTAATACTCAACTCTCCATCAACTAAAACTTTACCATTTACTATCAACTCTTTAGCTTTATTTCTACTACTTGTATGACCATTTTGAAAAATATAATTATCTAATCTCATTATTTTTATCTCTTTTCCTGTTTTGAGTTATTATGTAACATAATGCATATAATTTTGCTTCATATAGGTTAAATTAACAAACTTTTTCAAAAAAAGACTAAATAAAAATAGCTTTCTTTCGATTTAGGAGTATAACAAAACAAAAGGAAGTAAAAATGAAAGTTTCAAACAAGGAAATTGCAGCATCGATCAACAAGACACCTTCAGCTATCTCATATCTGAAGAAAAACAACTTTGAGGAGTTTTTAATACTAAAACTAGGAGTTTTATGTAACAAGTTAAATCTTGATAGTGAAGATCTTATGGCAATGCACTCTTTAAAGCAAATAGAGCTAAAAAGAATAGCATCATAGAGTAACTGTATTGATTTTTAATCTTTTGAGGAGGAGATTAAAAACTTAATATACAATCCTACTAAGATAGAGTCCATTTGGCAAAACCAGATCACTACTTATCTTTTTTTTACAACTAAGCTGATTTTTTAAATCATCTTCACAATATACACCATCAGAAATTTTCAATAAAAAATCAACCATCATTCTTATCTGACTTCGCAAATACCCACTAGCTTCAAATAAAAAAACATATACATCATCATAAGCATAAAACTCTGCCTTGTATATCTCTCTAACAAAGCTAGTTACATTTCCACCATTTTTTTTAAAATACTCAAAGTTATGACTGCCTTTAAATAGTTTAATAGCACTTTTTATTTTTTGTTCATCCACTCTATCAACATGTAAAATATAACGACTACGAAACACATCAAACTCTTTTGTTGATATGAGATATCTATAAACTCTTTGTTTTGCATCAAATCTTGAGTGAAAACTTTTATCAACTTTTTCAATACTCTTTATATAGATATCTGGCTTAGCTTTATGGTTGATATGTTTTTTAAGCTTTTCCAAATCAGACCAATATAACGGCACCATAATATCTATAACTTGCCTAGTAGCATGTACCCCACTATCAGTTCTTCCACTTGCATTGAACTTCTCTTTAATACCTAGTGAGGTAAATATTTTATAAAGCTTATTTGATACTGTATTTGCACTTCCACTTTGAACTTGAAAACCATTGAAGATACTTCCATCATAACTAAGAGTTATTTTGAGTTTAAACATGCCTAGTATCTTCGAATAATCATTCTTTGAAATATAACAGACGAAGCAAGAAAAAACAAACTTACAAATAAAATACCACCATAAAGTGGATAAACTTGTGATATTTGAAAGATTATCCCATAATATACAAAGATTACAAGACCAATCCAAAGAGCTATATTTCTTCGCTGTACTCTAATATTTACAATACCAATACAAAAAGCCAACATAACACTTAAAAATGGAAAGAGCGATAGTAGCATGTACACACAAAGCCACATAGCTCTATATTGACTATTTTTAGCATCTAACCAATACTGTACTATACCTTTATTTTGCAACTGATCTTTACTATCTTTATATGATAGTTTCAAAGTATCAAAAGAAGTTTGCACAAAATCTTTTCCCATACTAAAGCTATTACCATCAACTAAAGTTAAGGAAATACCACCACTTTCAGTTTTAAATTTTGCACTTTTTGCAAGTATTAGCTGTTCATTGTTATTATAATCACTTGAAAAAAGTAGTATATCTTTATATATATTACCCTCTTTATCTTTTACAAATATATTCCAACTACCTATACTCTGCCCTAGTTCACTACTTTTTATATCTATCTTTGACTCTACTTTTTTTATTTTTATATAGTTTTTACTAGCTTGTTCAGAGAGTGGCATCATAATAAGAGAGTTAAAAACCAGCAGTAGTGATACTAAGAATGATATTAAGAGATATACTAACACTACATTTTTAGGTGAGAATCCAAGTGTAAACAAAACTAAAACTTCACCATCTTTAGAGAAGTTATACAAAGATACTACAAGGGCTATAAAATAAGTAAGAGGAAAAGTATACATGATAATCTGAGGGAGATAGTAAAAATATATTTGAAATATATCACCAAATCCCAAGCTCATCACTGAAGTAAGTCCAGCAATCCGAACAAAATATATAACAGATATAAGAAAAAATAGTATCATAAAGTATAAAATAAGAGTCTTAAAAAAATCTAGTAACAGATACTTATAGATCTTACCCATACATACTCACTAATAAACTCTTAAAAAAATCATCCCCTATATATACTATAAACAGAGCCATTGCTAAAAATGGTATAAAAGGAAGTTCCATATCTCTTTTACCAGCTATTAAAAAAGCAGGAAGTGCTAAGAGTGCAGATAAAAAGATAGTTACAAGCCCAAGCTTTATCCCAATAATACCTCCAATAGTAGCTCCTATTATAATATCAGCTTCACCCATTGCCTCTCTTTTTACAAAATAAGAGACATAAAACCGTAAAATCGTAAATCCACCAGCAAATAAAAGAGCATTTTGAAAGTTATCAATCAGTTCATAACTAGAAAATATAGCCAGACTAAGAGCTAATAGATTTAGACTATCAGGTACCTCTTTAAACTTAAAATCTATCATTGAAAGGGCTAATAAAAGTACAAATACACCACCAACTATAAAAGATAGTGTTAAATCACCCTCTTTAAAATAGACCAAAGCAAATATAACACCACTTGCAAACTCAACAATAGGGTATTGTATAGATATTTTATCTTTACAAAATGCACACTTTCCTTGTAGAAATATCCAAGAAAATATCGGTATATTATGCCACCACTTAAGATTTTCGCCACACTTTACACAGTGAGATGATGGAAAAACTACACTCTCATCTTTAGGTATACGAATAATCAAAACATTTAAAAATGACCCTATCAATATACCTATAACAACTACAATACCTAGTTCATACATATTCACTCCACTCCACCAAATCTTCTCTCTCTTTGCTGAAATTTTTCTAATATTTTATCTAACATATCCACTGTAAACTCTGGCCAAAGAGTATCTTCAAAAAACATCTCTGCATAGGCACACTGCCAAAGTAAAAAGTTAGATATTCTAACATCTCCACCAGTTCGTATAAGTAGATCAACTGGGTCAAAATCTGAACTATCCAGCATATTGTTAAAACTATCTACTGTTACCTCTGTACCTTTTTTTACAGCCTTGTTTACTGCTCTTACTATCTCATCTTGTGAACCATAGTTAACTGCTAGAACTTGAGTAAGACCTTTAAAATCTTTTGTTTGCCTTTTTGTATCAGAAATTCTTTTTTGTAGATATTTAGGCAGAGAATTCAAATCTCCAATAGTCTCAAATCGTATATCATTATCTAAAAATAGTTTTAACTCTTTTTGAAGATACCTATCCATTAGCTTAAATAAAAAACTAACTTCCTCTTCACTTCTCTTCCAGTTTTCAGTGCTAAAAGCATACAAAGTTAGATATTTCAGACCAATATTTTGAGCATGGATAGTAAGCTCTCTTACCCTTTTAGCTCCCTCTTCATGTCCTACCATTCGTTTAAAAAATCCCTGCTTTTTTGCCCATCTACCATTTCCATCCATAATAATAGCAATATGTTTCAAATCATTCATAACCTATCCCTTAATGTCAAGTAGAGCTGGTGTCACACTAAAAAGTGGATTTATACTCTTATCTTTTTTATATAACACAGCTTCCAAGTCCAAAGAAGCCAACTCTCTTTTTAAAAATGCCAATGAGTTCTCATAATACAAATACAAACTTAACCTTCGCACCCCATCAATAACCTCTACAACCCCTTCAATCGGACCCAAGTTCTCAAATGCTGCATAAAAATCTATTTTTGTATCTTCATCTTTCTTATCTGGATGTCTTTTTTTTCTCTTTTTAAACTGAAAAATTGCATCTTTATTATTATGATTTAAAACAAATGAAAATAGACTCTCATTTATACCTTGAAGCATATTTGCAACAGTCATAAACTCTGATTTTGAACTACTATTTGCTAAGTTCTCAAGTAGTATCATTTTGAGCTCACCTTTTGGACTCTCTTTTGTTAAGAGCTGTCCTAAAGTTTGTACATCAAACCTTGGAAGATTTGATAAGTTTTTCAAAAGCTTAGGTTGTTTTAGAAGTTGAGTCAAAGTGATAGACCCACTTTTAAGATTTTCTTTCATCTCACCCCAATAAGACGATCCAACATCAAGCTTTAGCTGACTCTTTGTATCAATAACCTTTGTACCTATTAAAAGCTTATACTTACCACCATTTAACTCTTCTAAAACATCTATCTTAGTAGGCAGTATTGCATTAAATCTATCCGTACTCATCTTGTTTAGGATACTATTTATTTTGGCTATTTGGGCAATGTTATTTATCATGTAGATATTATATCAAAAGTATTTTAGTCAATGTTGTTTCACATGATAATAAGTTGAAATATATTTGTATACTATATAAAGTAGCTTTCATAAGAAAAAAGAGGTATAATTTTTAACTAAAATTTAACAAAGAAGATAATGTGAAAAATATATTTACAACGATAATAGGTGGAAAATACAGGGGCAAAAAGATAGCCTTACTTTCTAATGATAGTACAAGAAGCACAAAGTCAATAGTTAAAGAGTCATATTTTAATACGGTTCAGTTTGAAATAGTTGATATGCCATTTTTTGAAGTATTTGCTGGAAGTGGCTCAATAGGTTTGGAGGCTGTTAGTCGTGGTGCATCAAAGGCTTACTTTATAGAGATAGATTTTAAAGCATATAAGGTTTTAAATGCCAACTGCGAAGCTATTGATGCTAGTGCTTGTATTACATATAAGGGAGATAGTTTTAACATATATCCAGACGTTATCAAAAAGTTCTCGCATGATAATAGCAGAGCTTTTATATATCTTGATCCTCCTTTTGATATACGAGAAAATATGAATGATATCTATGATAAAACCATAAAGTTAATTGAAAATACACCTAAAGAAGTAGTAGAACTTATAGCAATAGAGCATATAAGTGATAAATCATTTCCTGAAGTTTTAGGAGAGTTTAGATTAAAAAAAGTTAAAAAGTTTGGAAAGACTACATTGAGTTATTATGAATAATATTCTACATGATATACAGGTTTCTTTAACTGATAAAGAGGTTGAATTACTCTTTGTAGATAGTAAAAAAATGCAAGAGATAAACTTAGAGCAACGAGGTATTGACAAGACTACAGATGTACTTAGCTTTCCTCTTTTAGAAGTTGAAGGTATGCCACTTGGCTCTATAGTTATAAATAGTGAGCTAGCTAAAGAAAAAGCAGATGAACTTGGTCACAAACAAAATGATGAAGAAGCACTACTATTTATCCATGGTATGTTACATCTTTTAGGATACGACCATGAGGTTGATGGTGGGCAGATGAGAGAAAAAGAGAGAGAGATTATAGAGAAATTTTTTCTACCAAAGAGTTTGATTTTAAGGAGTAGCTAGATGATTTTAGATATTGCTATATTGATTGTGGCATTGGGGGCACTTGTTAAAGGTGCAGATTATATTATTGATGAGGCTGAGAAATTGGCAGTTTATTATAGTATTCCATCATTTGTTATAGGAGCTACTGTTATAGCACTTGGTACTAGTTTACCTGAGATGGTTGCAAGTATGTTTGCCTCATATCAAGGACATAGTGAACTGGCAGTTTCAAATGTAATAGGAAGTAATATTTTCAACCTCGCACTTGTACTTGGTTTAGTTTTTATAATAGGGAAAAAGCTAACTCCTAAAAGAGATATATTTAAAGAAGATAGTGCATGGGCTTTGTTTCCGATACTAACATTTTTACTTATTGCTTATAACAATGAAATAAGCCGTTTTGATGGTATGATCTATATTATGATGATGGTTGGGTATCTTCTATTTTTGAAAAACAATGCACTGGACATTTTAGAAGGTGAAGGAAGAAATAAAAATAAAGAGAAGTTTAACTTTAAATCAACAACACTATTTATGCTTCTTGGTTTTACTTTTGTACTAGTTGGAGCTCACTTTACAGTAGAGAGTGCTTCAAGTATCGCAACTACCCTT
>DQSO01000105.1 GCA_015663225.1 Campylobacterales bacterium | reverse complement strand
TATGAGGGATGTGGAATTGGTTTTAGACGAGATAAAAAATTGATTTTAGATGACAATAGCCAGTTTGTAGGTCATATTATAAAATAACTCCCTTTTAAGGGGCCATAAAGCCCCTTAGCTTATCTCTTTTGCCAATCTTAAAATATCAATACCATATTTTTCTCTCATCTTAGTTGTTGAGTCTAAAAGTTTTTTATATTTTCTATCCTTCTCATACTCAAACAATGAATACTCACTCTTTTGATTTTGTACAAAGTTTCTAAGATTTATAGATATTTTTATAACTTTTGAATTTTTATAAATATCAACTTCTCTAAACATATCCAAACAAAGTCCTGCAAAAAAAACTTCATTGAAAATCCTATTGAATGTTACCTGCTTTTTACTACTTGCATACTCATAACTAATACCAAAATACAAAGTTGTAGGTTTAATATCAAGCTGTGCAATCATAAATACCAAATGACGAGAGAGTATCACAGCTCGTCGCTCCAACTCTTGCCTATCTTCTATCGCATCAAAAGTACGAGAAATACCAATAGACTCTCTCATGCCCCTTGGAACTACCTTCTCTCTTTCAAGTCCACAAACTCTATCATATATATCTCTTCCATTTTTTTTAAATGAGTATAAAAGGGCTTTAGAGTTTTTTATATCAAGTAGAGTAAACTTTTTATACTCATGTAGCTTTTTAGTAAATGCCCTACCAATCCCTGGAAAAACTTCAACAGGAACATCCAAATACTTTTCTAACTCATCAGGTAGTATCATCTTTACACCATAAGGTTTTGCATAAGAAGTTGCAAACTTAGCTATCCACTTACTTCTTGCTATCCCTATAGATATGGGAAGACCAAACTCTTTTAAAATATCTTCTTTAATCCTTATCGCGAACTCTAAAATATCATCTTCCTCTACCCAACCACTAACATCAGCAAAAAACTCATCTATACTATACTGCTCAATAACTGGTATTTGTAACCCTATCCAATCGTGTAAAGCTTTAGAATAACTATGATAAAGAGTGTGATTTGGTGGTAAAACTTTTAACTTAGGGCAGATACTAAGAGCCTCTCGTATACTCATACCTGTTTTGATACCCAACTCTCTTGCTTCATAACTGCAAGTTATCACAATACCCCGAAGTCTATCACCCTCTTTAAAAAAACTCTCAAAAGTAGCCTCTTTATCTCGTTCAAACAAAGGAGGTACAAATGCACCACTATTATCGCAACTAACTCTAGTTCTATTAAATCCCTTATCAAAGATAAAAGGATCACTTCTTCCACCAACTACAACAGGTATTCCAAGAAGAGTTTTATCATCAACCCTATGAGCTGAAACAAAAAAAGCATCTAAATCAAGATGTAAAATCACAATAGTTTACGGTTAAGTAGTAAAAGTGCCTCTTCTATTTTTGTTAAAACTAAATCTATATGAGCATCTATCATGCTTACAATGTTACAAATTTTCATATTTTGTCCTTTTTGTTGTTATTTTCTGAATTTATTATACATTAAATAAATCTTTTGGTACAATAATATTTCAAAATGACATATTTTTTAACAATTTTTACAAAAAAGGAGCAAAAATGCTAACTTTAGATGATGTTTTACCAAAAATTAAAGATATTCTCTCAGCAGAGCTAGGATTGAAAAAAATTTTTGATAAAGATGTAGCAAAAGCACTTGATATAAAACAACTCTCATTTGCAACTATGAAAAAAAGAGGTTCACTCCCTCTAAACAATATCTTAGACTTTTGCGCACATAGAAAAATCTCTATAAACTGGCTTCTATACAACCAATCAACAAGAAGCCTAGAAGAAGAGACTCAAAAATATGCAAATATAAGATACTTTGGAGATATATATGCAAGTGCTGGTGGTGGAGCTTTTAACTATGATAAAGATACCCAAGAACTTACTCTTGACGGATATATGCTTGACATGATAGGTGGAATACGAGAAGCTAAAAACATAGATGCGATAAATGTTCTAGGCGACTCGATGGAGCCAACACTTCACGATGGAGATATAATCTTTTTAAACAGAACTATCAAAGATATAACAAAAAGTGGGATTTTTGCAATATCTACTGATGTAGGTCTATTTGTAAAAAGACTACTTCTAAAAAGTGATGGAAGTATAGACCTCATCTCTGATAATTCACTTTATAGTGTAGAAACAGTACAAAGTGAACATGTTGAGATCATCGGAAAAGTTGTAGGCTCAATGAGAGGGATGTAACTTCTCAATAGCCTCTATAATAGTTTTTAAATCTTTACTAACACTAAAACAACTCTCTAATCCACAAAGAAGATAGTCATCTTTATCGCTCTCTAGCTTATAGACAAACGGATATGAGAGTTTATGCACATCTATCATGTCAAGATTTTTCTTTGAAGACTTTATAAATAACATATCTTGTTTTAACATGATAGCGACCTTTGAAGCATTTGGATAATAAGATGGATAACTATTAATAAGCTGTGAAAAATCAGAGATAGTCTTTTTTACAATAGATTGAAGTTTAAAATCTGCATCAACAACAGAGAGTTTCAAAATATTTTCAAGATTTATACTAAGTTCACTTGCATAGTTATTATCCTCTAAAGTTGCAAAAGTTACAAAGCTATCAGTAGACTCTCTCCATCTCTCTTCTTTATAAAATAGCTCTACACTTTTTCTTGTCAAACTTCTAAACAACTCCAAATACTCTTTATCCAAAGTGACTTGATAGGCGATAAATAGACAATCAGCCAAAAAAGCATAATCTTCAAGCAGTCCCTCTTGTTTAGGTTTGTTTGGCAACAAGGTCTGATGATACAAAACAGCATTTTTATACATCAAATTCAAAAGTGCATCAAGAGATTTTTTTGCACTTTTTATATATCCAGCTTCAAACTTACTTTTTATCATCATCGCATTCCATGCAGTATTGATTTTTTTATCTATAAATGGATACGATTTTGCCTCTCTCATCTCTTTTAAAAGTGATAAAACTTCCGTGTAAGCTTTTGGTTTTATAGCAGTTGTAACATGAGGGTTGCTCATATCCCCATCATAGTTACCATCCTCAACTATCCCAAAATAATGCATACTCTCATTTATATCAGATTTAGAAATACCATTTTTTTCCAAATACTCATAAGTTGTTTCATAATCATATACAAAAAAATACCCCTCTTCCTCCTCCCCTTTAGCATTTTTACTATCAGCATTACTAGCACTAAAATACAAATCCTGATACAAAAATCTTCTATCAATCTCTTCTATACTCTCATCAATAACTTTTTTATATAGAGGATTTTTTTTCACATGATAAGCTTTTACATAAGTTGAAATAAGCTCTCCATTTGTATAAAGCATCTTTTCAAAATGTGGTATCTCCCATCTTTCATCTACACTATATCTGTAAAATCCCCCATCTATCTGATCATAAATCCCACCATTTGCCATAGCACTTAACATATCTGTTGCCATCTCAAAAGCCAACTTATTAAGTGAGAGTTGATACAACCAAAGCATCGAATCAATAGAACTTGCTTGTGGAAACTTTGGTCTATTTCCTATACCTTTATATCTAAAATCATAGTTTTTTTTATGTCCAGCAATCGCCTTTTTAACTATCAAACTATCTAACTTAACAGACTTAGATTTACTATTTTGATAACCATCTATCATGTTAGAAATTATCTCTGCACTATCATCTATTTGCTTCTTATCATGCGAAGAAAAACTATTTAGTATATCTATCAAACCTCTTGATCCATACCCTTCACTCTTAGGTATATAAGTAGCTAAAAAAAATGGTTTTATTTTAGGAGTTAATATAACAGTAAGTGGCCAACCTCCACCTTTTTTATTTACAAGTCGGTAAGCTAGTTGATAGTAGTTATCTATGTGAGGAAGTTGCTCTTTGTCTACTTTTATGGATATATAATTCTCATTTAAAATCTTTGCAACTTCCGTATCTTCAAAACTTTCCCTAGCCATAACATGACACCAGTGGCAAGTACTATACCCAATAGACAAAAATATAAATTTATTCTCTTTTTTAGCTTTTTTAAATGCCTCTTCACCCCATTCATACCACTCTACTGGATTATTCTTATGTTGTAAAAGATATGGTGATGTTGAATTTTTAAGTTGGTTTGCACTCATAATATCCCCCGATAAAATCAGTAAGATATATGTAATAATAATTTTATACATAATATCTCCTTAAAAAGTATTATAAGAAAATATTATGTATAGATAGTTAACTAAACTAGCTCTACCTTGTTGATTTTATCAAATTGACTAATATTATCTAACACTTCAAAACTACTCTCATCATCAAGTTCAATAGCACCAAATACTGTATGAACTCCATCAAGATGAGGACAATCTACAAAACATAAGAAAAACTGACTTCCACCACTATCTCTTCCTGCATGAGCCATAGATAGTGTTCCTCTTCTATGCTTACTTGTATTTGTATCACACTCACACTTGATACACCAACCAGGTCCACCAGTACCAGTTCCACTAGGGCAACCACCTTGAGCCATAAATCCAGCTATAACTCTATGAAAGTTCAAACCATCATAAAAGCCCTCACGAATTAGGTGTGCAAAGTTAGAAACAGCTATTGGTGCTTCATCTTTATATAGTTTTATCTTTATATCACCCTTATCAGTATGCATAAGAGCATAGTTCACATCTTCTAAGTTTTCCTTAGAAATATCATAATCTTTTAACATATTTTCCCCTTAATATTTTAGAGCAAGATTATAACAACTTTATAGTAAAATCAACTTATAAATTTTTGTAAAGGTTCACATGATGCTTATAAAAGATGCCAAACTAGTTGATGAAACTATAGTTGATGTTCTAATAAACGATGATAAGATTGTAGAAGTTAACTCAAATATCAGTAAAGAAAATCATGAAATCATCGATGCAAAACAAAACTATCTTCTTCCTGGTTTAGTTGATCTGAACATAAGATTAAAAGATGATAAACTAAATCTAAAAAATATAGATGAGCTAGAAAAAAGAGCTATAAATGCTGGTATCACAACTCTAGTTTTAAACTGTGACTTTGAACCAAGAGCTGATCAAGATACATTTTTTCAACTATTAGAGCAAAATCTTAAAACAAGAAAGATAAATATTTTGCTAAATATCAAAGGATTAAATACCCAAGAGAAGTTAAACGACATATCTATCTTGTTAAAAAGTGGAGCAAAAGTTATATCTGAAAACTCTGATATATCAACCAACAACCTTCGTCGTCTTGCTCAATACTCACTTATGCATAAAGTACCATTATTTATATTTTGTCAAAATAGAGCTTTAAATAAAGATGGAGTTATAAATGAGAGTATACTATCAAATAAGCTAGGATTACCAGGTATTTTGAAAATAGGAGAGATAAGTGAAGTTGCAAAGGTAGCATCTCTAAGCTCATACTACAAATCAAAAACACTTTTTCAATCAATCTCAACAAGAAAATCACTAGATATTATAGCAAATGAGAAAAAAGATTTTAAGGAACTTTATAGTGAAGTATCCATACACCACCTACTAAAAACCGACCTATCATGTGAAAACTTTAACACCTATGCAAAGATAACTCCACCCCTAAGAACAAACAAACAAAGAGAACTTCTAATAGATGCACTTCAATCTGACATGATAGACACTATAACATCTCTATTTTCTCCAAAATCAATCATACATAAAGATCTACCATTTGAACTTGCAAAGTTTGGGATAGATGAGCTTGAAGATTTTCTTCCACTCTTATATACCAACTTAGTTCAAAATAGTACCATTTCAATGCAAAAGTTACAATCTCTAACTTGCACAAACCCTTCAAATATCTTAGGAGTTTCAAACTCTATAGAAAAAGGAAATGATGCCAATCTTATAATCTTTGATCCAAACAAAGTAAAAACTTCACATGATAAGAGATCTATT
>DQSO01000133.1 GCA_015663225.1 Campylobacterales bacterium | reverse complement strand
TTGATGATAGTTTTAACGGAAACTTTGAAGGAATGGTAGGCTCTTATGATCTGATTTCACGATATGATGGAAGAAAAGTGATTATTACACCTGGTATTATTGAGAGTGATGATGAGACAAATATTAAATTAGCAAAAAAGATAGATGAGATATTTGATATAGTTATTATCACTGGTTCACTCAACCTTGAAACTCTAAATACAAATATTCTAAGTGCTACAAAGATTATTTTAAAAGAGAAATCAGATTTAGAAAAAACACTTGCAAAAAATACTATTCCTGGAGATCTGATTCTATTTTCAAATGATGCTCCAACTTTTATATAACTTAGAGCTTTAAACCCATACCAAGTGGTATGGGTTTATAAACTTATTCTACTTCTGCATCAATGATGTCATCATCATCTTTTTTCTTTTCTTCTGTTGAGCTTTGATCATTTTTATAAGCCGCTTCTGATAGTTTATGACTAACTTCAGTAAGAACTTTAACTTTTTCATCTATCTGCTCTTTTGAAACATTTTCATCTTTTAAAGTCTCTTTAAGACCATCAATAGCCGATTGGATATTAGTTTTATCTTCTTCACTAACTTTATCGCCTAAATCAACAATCGATTTCTCTGTTTGATGAACAAGTGCATCAGCTTGATTTCTTGCATCAACTAACTCTTTTCTCTTGCTATCACTCTCTTTATTTGCTTCAGCATCTTGAATCATTTTCTCGATCTCTTCATCACTTAGCCCAGACGAACCAGTAATCTTAATCTCTTGTTGTTTTCCACTTGCTTTATCTTGTGCTGAAACAGTTAAAATACCATTTGCATCTATATCAAATGTAACTTCAATCTGTGGAACACCTCTTGGACTTGGTGGTATTCCTTCAAGATTAAACTGACCCAGTGATTTATTGTCTTTAGCAAACTCTCTCTCACCTTGTACAACATGAATTGTAACTGATGGTTGATTATCCTCTGCAGTTGAAAAAGTCTGCTGTTTTTTAACTGGTATAGTAGTACCCTTTTCAATAACATGAGTTTGAACTCCACCTAAAGTCTCAATTCCAAGACTAAGTGGTGTAACATCAAGAAGTAGTACATCTTTAACATCACCTTTAATAACCGCACCTTGAATCGCTGCACCAATAGCAACAACTTCATCAGGATTAACAGATTTATTTAACTCTTTTCCAAAGTAAGCTTTTATTTTTTCTTGCACCATTGGAACTCTTGTACTACCACCAACCATAACAATCTCTTTAATATCACTACTATCTAAATCAGAATCAGCAATAACAGATTTTATCGTTGCAATAGTCTCATCAACTAAATCTTCTATCAAACTCTCAAACTTAGCACGAGTAAGTTTTTTAACTAAGTGTTTAGGACCACTTGCATCAGCAGTGATAAATGGTAGATTGATTTCTGTTTCAGTTGCAGCAGAAAGCTCTTTTTTAGCACTTTCTGCAGCTTCTTTTAGTCTTTGAAGTGCCATAACATCATTTTTAAGATCTATACCACTATCACTTTTAAACTCAGCAACTAACCAATCAATAAGTCTATTATCAAAATCATCTCCACCTAAAAATGCATTACCACCAGTTGATAGAACTTCAACAACATTATCACCAGTCTCTAGTACTGTAACATCAAATGTACCACCACCAAGATCATAAACAACTATCTGCTCAGCATCTTTTTTATCAAGTCCATAACTCAAAGCTGCCGAAGTTGGCTCATTTATAATTCTAAGAACATTCAATCCTGCAATCTGACCAGCTTCTTGAGTCGCCTTTCTCTGGCTATCATTAAAATAAGCAGGAACAGTGATAACCGCATCAGTTACACTCTCTCCAAGAAAACTCTCTGCATCCTCTTTAAGTTTGATAAGAACTTTTGCACTTATCTCTTGAGGAGTATAAGTCTTTCCATCAACTTCAATAGCACAAGCACCATTTCTATCTACCACATGATAAGGTAGTCTTTTTTTAGCTTCAGCCGCTGCATCTTCACTGCACATAAGACCCATAATTCTTTTGATAGAGTATATAGTTTTTTCTGGATTTGTAACCATCTGTCTTTTTGCAGAATCACCAATTAAAACTTCACCTTTATCACTAAAAGCAACTACTGAAGGTGTTGTATTTTTACCCTCTTTATTTGTAACTACTTTACTCTCGCCTCTCTCATATACTGCTACACAAGAGTTTGTTGTACCTAAATCTATTCCTATTACTTTTGACATTTTTTCATCCTTTAATTTATTTTACTTTTTATTTTGCTATTGAAACCATTGCTGGTCTTAAAACTCTTCCTCTAAGAGTATAACCCTTTTGAAAAGTTTGAACTATCTCACCCTCTTTATGATCCTCACTATCTACTTTCATAATCGCTTCATGAAAGTTTGGATCAAAACCATCTTCAAAGCCAATTTCATCTATACTATTTTTTGAAAATACTTTTTTAAACTGCTCCATTGTAAGATCAATTCCCTCTCTTATCTTTACTAAACTATCTTCAAGATTTTCTTCATCTACTTCAAGCTTAGATGCATTATCAAGTGCATCTACAATCGCTAATAAATCTCTTGCAAAACCTTCATTTGAGTATGCTATTGCAGACATTTTCTCTTTTTCATATCTTTTTTTAAGATTTTCAAACTCAGCAGCTTCACGAAGTCTGCTATCTTCTAGCTCTTCAATTTTTGATTTTAAGATTGCAACTTCATCTACTTCTAGATTTAGCTCCTCATCTGCGATAGTCTCTTCAGCCATCTCTTCTAGTTCAGACTTATTTTCTAACTCTTCTTCATTTACCTCTTCTTTGCTCAACTGCATCTCCTTATGTAAATTCAGTCAAATTATACAACATTTAGTCCCTACTTGTCAAGTCTATCTTAAATATTTCTAGTCATAATAGCTTAGTCTAAGTGGCTCAACTTGATTTAAAGTACTATGTTTAGGGGCATAAACGATACTTTTAACAATTTGTAACTTTTTTACTTATTGGTTGATTTATCTTTTATTTAGGGTATAAATTTAGTATTATTTGGATTAAAATATATTTATGTACTTTTTTATAAGTGAAATGATTTGATTAAAAAAAC
>DQSO01000132.1 GCA_015663225.1 Campylobacterales bacterium | reverse complement strand
CTAAAGTAGTATATTATATCTAAATGAGATATATAATACTTTTTTTACTATTAATACTGTTTTGTGGCTGTGGTGATAATAATACCAACTCTATCACTTTAAATCATAAAGGAATCGGAAGTGGTGCATATCATCATAAGAGTGATTCACCAAATATCATCTATACGATTAAAGAAAAACCAGCAACGATATACAAACTAAAACTCTCACATGATAAGTACAAAGTTTTAGAAACTATAACGATAAAACAATCAAATACAATAGATGCTGAAGCTTTAGTAAAACTATCAAATGGTACATTTTGGATAGGAGATGAGAAAAAGCCAAGTTTAATACATGTTGATAAAGATGGCACTATTTTAAAAAGAGTTATATCTAAAAAATGGAATAAAGCTAAAAAGAACAGAGGCTTTGAATCTCTTGCTATTTCAAAAGATGAAAATTTCTTATATACCATACTTCAATCCCCTCAAAAAGGCAGAAGTAAGACTCTAACTATCTTTAAATATGATATTAAAAAAGACAAATTAACAAAAAGTAGAAAATATAAACTTGACAATAAGAAAAACTACATAAATGAGATGGTATATATAAAAAAAGATACCTTAGTCTTGCTAGAAAATCAAAAAGATGGTTATATATTTTATAAAATAAATCTAAAAGAAAAGAGCAATAAAAAAGCAGTTTTTCACTTTAATAAACTTAAGAAGATAGAGGGCATGGCTTACTTAGGCGATAATAAATGGATACTTATAAACGATGACGATAGCCAAAGAGATGGTTTAAAAGGTGCTATGACTAGGGTTAGTTTTTAAACAAAACACTTCCAAGTCTAAGCATATTTGATCCGCACCTAACAGCCAACTCATAATCCCCACTCATACCCATAGAACATATTTTTGCACCACTTGATTGGAGTTTTTCAAAGATAGAGTAAGTGATTTTAAAACTTTTTTCTATCTCTTTTTTATCATCACTATGAGCACCTATACTCATGACACCTTTGATATTTATGTTTTTTAGCTCACTTATCATGTGATATTCATCTATCGCTTTAAGAGGAGTTATTCCAGCTTTACTATCTTCATTTGCACTATTTATCTGTAATAAAATATTTGCTTTCATCCCTTTTACTTGGGCTCTTTTATCTATCTCTTTCGCAACTTCAAAACTCTCTACGGAGTGGATAAGTATTGGATTCATATCTAAGATTGCATTTATCTTGTTTGTCTGAATACGACCAATATAGTGCCACTCTAAAGGTAACTCATCAAGAGCTAATACTTTCTCTTTCATATCTTGAACTCTGTTCTCTCCAAATGCTCTTTGACCTATATTGTACATAGCTTCTATTTCAGATGAGCCTACATATTTACTAGCAGCTACTATTTTTACTATCTGATGTTCATTTGTCTCAACTCTAGCTTTTTCAATCTTCTCTAAAACTTCATCATACTTTTTTTCATAATTCATAATCTATCCTATCAATCTAACTATATCATTTACAGTAGTAAAGACCATCAGTGAAAGAAGTATCAGCCATCCAGCAACTGTGAGCCTATAAAAAGCCTTTTCACTAGGAGCTTTACGAGTAATAATCTCATAAAGATTAAACATGATATGTCCACCATCAAGTGCAGGGATTGGAAGAAGATTTAAAACTCCTAAGTTTACAGATATTAGGGCAGCAAATAGAAGAAGAGTCGTAATCCCAGCAGCACTAGCCTTACTTGTAATATCAACTACAGAGATAATTCCACCCATATCTTTAGCAGGAATAGCACCCTCGATAAGCTTTTGTAGACTTCTAACTATTAGTCCTGTAGCCCATATAGTTTGATCATATGCATAAGTTAAAACTTCGCCACCACCATCAAACTCTATATGTACAAACTCACCCTTTGGAGCTATACCTATCATCTTTTTTTCTATCTTCTCTCGAAACATATTTTGCGACTCATGCATTTTAGGAGTGATGTAGAAAGTTTTTTGTTCATTTGCTCTTTTTACAACTACTTGTATCTTTCCATTGGACTCTTTTATAAGTGGAGATATATCATCCCAAGTTTCTACTTTTTTACCATTTATTCCTAAAATTGTATCGCCATTTTTCATACCAGAACTAAAAGCGGGAAGATCTTTTGAAAGTTCTCCAACAACTGGAGCTAACTTATCAACACCTAAAAAACCAACTGCTATATAGATAAAAAATGCTAGTAAAATATTTGCAAATGGACCAGCTAGAAGTATCGCTATCTTTTGCCAAGGAGATTTTGACTGATAACTATCACTCTCATCACTCTTTTTTGAAAGATCAAAATCATCTTGCCCTTTCATTCTTACAAAACCACCTAGTAGTACTGGATAAAAAGTAAAGTTTGTATCGCCAATCTTCTTTTGTAACCACGGCTTTTTTATACCAATAGGCATACCCAAACCAAACTCATCTACTCTTACACCAAAAAATCTAGCCACACTATAATGCCCAAACTCATGAAATATTATCATTATTGATAAAATAATTATCGCTGTTAAGATTCCCAAAAATACCCCTTTACATACTCATATCCTGAGTATATCGTCAAAATTACTGCAAACCATAGTATCTCAGTTGCAAATGGCCAATTCATCAGTAAAAAACCAATCGCTACCATCTGAACTACAGTTTTTATCTTTCCTGCAAATGAAGCAGCTACACCTTTTCCCTCAGCTGCTATAGCAACTCTAAGCCCTGTTATAAAAAACTCTCTTGAGAGTATTAAAAATATCGCCCAAGGACTAGCTCTTTCTATATATACTAAACCTATAAATCCTGCCAACATCAACATTTTGTCTGCTAGTGGGTCAAGTATCGCACCAAGTTTTGTCATCTGATCCCACTGACGAGCTATATATCCATCAAAAAAATCAGTAATCGAAGCCAATACAAAAACTAATGCAGCAAAATAGTCAAGCCAAGACTCATGCCATCCATCAAATAGAGAATTATTTCTATCAACTAAAAACCAAAACATCAATGGAGCAGCTAATACTCTAAGAAGTGCTAAAAAATTTGGTAGATTAACCATCAATTACTCACCTTTTTTTTGATAAAACCGCATACCATCCAATAGCAAATGCGACTATTCCAAATGATAACAACTGCCCCATAGTTAGAACATCACAACATATAAATCCAAGTTGAACATCAGGTTGTCTATAAACCTCGCTTACAACTCTAGCAACAGAGTAGAGTATCAAGTACCAAAACATAAGTTCACCATCAAATCTTTTTCTTTTTCTATAAAAATAGATTATGACAAAGACTACTAAGCCCTCTGCAAATGCCTCATAAAGTTGAGAAGGATGTCTTAAAACTCCATCAACATTGATAGCCCAACTAACATCACTCTCTCGTCCAACTAGCTCTTTATTTAAAAAGTTTCCAATCCTACCAAACACATATCCAAACGGCACAACAACTGCTGCAACATCAAGAAGTTTAATACTATAACCTTTGTATTTTCGAGCAAATAGATAACTACCAATACCAAAGCCTATAACAGCACCATGAAAACTCATACCTCTTATACCTACAAACTCTCCATTTTGATCAAATGGATTAAACATCTGCCAAGGATTGGTTAGATAGTAAGATAGATTATCGGAGTAAAATAGAAAATATCCTATCCTAGCCCCTAAAATAACACCTATCTCAATATATATAAAGTATTTATCAGTAATCTCTTCAGGAATACCTAAAGAGTCTTTTTCTATCAGGTATTTTGCAAGCCATAAAGCACTAAGAAGTGCTAAGATATACATAAGTCCATACCAGTGAACCTTTAATCCAAAAAGCTCAACTGCTACAGGGTTAAAATTTGCATATATATTTTGCCAATATGTCATATAAAGTTTTAACCTTTTGTACTAAAAGTTGTACCACCATCTATAATAAATGTCTGTGATGTTATCCATTTAGCATCATCTGTACATAAAAAGTAACAAGCTCCTGCCATATCTTCTGGTGTTCCCATCATACTAAGAGGTGATCTAGCTATAGTTTTTTGTTTTACCTCTTCGTAGTTTGGAAAAGCTTTTAGTGCATCAGTGTCTATTGGTGCACCACTTACTGCATTTACTCGGATATTTTTTTCACCTAACTCTACTGCCGCATATCTTACCATCGCTTCAACTGCAGCTTTATTTGTTCCGTGACCTGAGTAGTTATCTACATATACTAAGTTTCCAGTAGAACTCATACTGATGATACTTCCACCACCTATTTTTTCCATTCGTTTTGCAGCTTGTTGAGCTCCTACTACAAATGCATTTACTGTAGCAGTATAGATATTATTTAACCCACGAGGTCGCAGTTTCATAAACTTACCATATCCTCCAATAACTGCTCTACCATAAATCATAGCATTTGAGATAAAAAAATCAACTCTATCAAAATCTTCATCTATCTTTTTAAAAAGTTCTTTGTACTCATCTGGCTCAAGTATATTTAGTGGATAGTATCTAGCTTTCACTCCATACTTGCTCTCTAAATCTGCCGCTATCTCTTTTGCAGCTTCTTCATTCGAATTGTAAGTAAAAGCAATATTTACACCATTTTTTGCAAACTTATAAACTATCGCTTTACCAATTCCTTTTGTAGCACCACTAATAACTAGAGTTTTTCCCTTCATATTAATCTATCCTTTTATCTTATAATTTTTTAATACTTTTTCTATTTTTGAAAGAGTTTCATCACTTGGAGGTGTCAAAGGTAGTCTATACTCTAGTGTAGGAATAAGACCAGCTAGATACATAGCAGCCTTTATCGGTATAGGATTACTCTCACAAAATAGGACATTGTTTATATCATAAAGTTCATCATTTATTTTTTTAGATTCACTAAACTTACCATCCATCGCAGCATGAGTAAGAGCTGCTATCAAATCAGGAAGTAGGTTTGAAGTTACAGATATAACACCTCTCCCCCCATTTGCTAAAAGTGGATAGTTTATCGCATCATCTCCACTTATAACTGCTAAGTCTGGATTTTTAGCCATAAGCTCAACACTTCTTACCATACTACCTGTCGCTTCTTTTACTGAGTAGATATTTGGAAAATCCTTAAAAAGTTTTGCAACTGTATCAGCTTCCAAATCAACAGCAGTACGACCAGGTACATTGTAAAGCATAACAGGAATATTTGCAGCATTTGCTAGAGCTTTATAGTGTTCATAAAGTCCTTTTTGTGTTGGTTTATTATAATAAGGAGTAACACAAAGTACACCATCTGCACCACTTTTAGCTGCAAACTTAACCAAATCAACTGCTTCCATAGTCGAGTTACTTCCAGCTCCCGCTATAACTTTTGTACCCTTGCCATTACAAGTAGCAACAGCTATCTCAATGCACTCTTTATGCTCATTGTGAGTTAAAGTAGCACTCTCGCCAGTTGTTCCAACAGGAACTACACCATCAATACCATTTTCAATCTGTCTTAAAATCAGTTTTTCATAAGTTTGTGTATCAAGTTTTCCATCTTTAAACGGAGTTACTAGTGCTGTCATAGCACCTATTGGGTTACTCATCTGCTCTCCTAATTTTTTTCTATTTCTTCTTATAACATGATAATATCAAATTAAACTATAATTTATTACTTTTACTAACAACCTTAACAACATTCAAATCATCACTTTTTGAAGTTTTTATATTGTATCTAGCAAGTATATCCTTCTGTTTTTTCACAACATCTTCTCTTTTTAACACTACTTTATTGTTATCTACATCTTCAAATATAATATATTTTTCTTTTGAATTTTCTATCAAACTTACAAACTCATTAAAGTTTTTAAACTCTTTATTATTTACTTTTGCCATCAGCAATCCACCTACTTGGTTAAAGCCTTTTGTCAACTCTGATGATAAGACTCTATGAAGCAAAACTAGCTCTTCTCTTTTTTCATCAGGAAACATTTTATAGTATTTTGAAGGGATTTTATACTTATTTATCGCAGGTACAAAAACCAAACCACCATATATATAGTAAGTTGGATTTTTTTCATACTTTCTTTTCTTGATAAGCATCAATTCATTTTGATTTTTATCTAACTTTACTTTTAAACTTATTTGTTTTTTATCTCTTATAACCTCTAAAGTTATCTCATCACCGATTTGATGGATGTCAAGTGGATATGTAAAATCAGTATACTCTTGATCTCTAAACTCAACTTTGCTATTTGTAAATACTTTATAGCCATCTATTGAGGTTAATATATCGCCTAACTTTAAAATCCTACTTGCTGGTGAATTAGGTATAATCTGATTTACCAAAATTCCATACTTTGATTTGCTTAGATTATACATCTCTTTTAAAATTGGACTCTCTAAGTTTTGTACTACAACACCTAAAAATGGATACCCATGATACTTTCCATCTTTCATATCGTCAAGAAAATGATTTATAACTGAAGGAGGTATGATATATCCTATACTTTGAGAAGATTTTCGCCCTTGCATAACAATACCAACAATTTTTCCATTAGAAAGTGCTGGTCCACCACTATTTCCAGAGTTTATCGGTGCATCTATTTGAATAGCTAAAAGATACTTACCACTATGTACATATCGCTGATGCTCTATTCTTGAGATTACACCTTTAGTGATACTCAAAGTATCTCCACCAGTTGGAAAACCATAGACTGTAACTTTTTCTTGAAGATTTGGAAGTTTCCCTATGGTCAAACTTACAGTATTTTTAAAAAAACTCTTATCCTTAACTGTAATAAGTGCCAAGTCACTATCATGCGAAATACTTAAAACCTCTGCCTCATATCTTTTTATCTCACCATTTTTTAAAACTTCAACATATGTACTATCAGTTACAACATGAGCATTTGTGAGTATCTTATCTCCATCTATTATACAACCAGACCCTGTAAACTGCTTTACCAAAGATGTCCAAGGTTGACGAAATGATGGATTATTTGCAACTGTAAAAATCTTTACAATAGAGCTTTTTATCTCATGTTTAGAGATCTCTTTTGCACTTAAAAACTCAATATTTAGAAAAACTAAAGCTATTAAAATAATCTTTTTCAACTATTTATCTTCTCCCTCATATCGCAGTATTACAGTTGTAGAGTTACTCTTGTTAAAATACCTCTTAGCTACTTCTTGAATTTCATCTGATTTTAACCCCATGATTTTATCTTCATACTCTAAAAGTGCATTTATATCGCCTTTTGCAAAATATGAACCAAACAGTGTTGCTAAAGAAGCAGAATCTTCCATCTCAAATACAAAATCACTCTTAGCATTTATCTTCAACTTATCAAGTTCTGCTTTTGTCATTTTTGTAGTTTTTAGTTTCTCAATCTCACTTAAAATCTCTTTTTCAACATCTTCAGCTTTTATTCCAGGGTTACATACTGCTAAAAACAGATAAGCACCAGGATGTTTAGTCTCCATATTATAAGCATAAACTGTATTTACCATCTGCTTTTCATCTATCAAAAGACTATTTAGACGACTACTTTTACCACTACTTAGTATTTCACTTATAGCACTGAGAGCCACTTGATCTTTATGTTTGAAGTTTGGTATATGATAAGCGATAGCTATCATCTCGACTTCTGATTTTTTATTTGTTATCTCGTATCTTCTTGCACCATCTTGTTTTGGCTCTACCATATGATTTCGCTTGATAGATTTATGACTGTTTTTTATATTTTTAAAATATTTCTCGCTCTCTTTAAAAACCTCTTTCTCATCAACATCTCCAGCAACTACTACGATAGCATTTTGTGGTTGATAAAACTGCTTGTGAAACTCTTTTATATCTTCAATAGTCCAAGTTTTTATATCATTTATAAACCCTATTGGAGTCCAGTGATATGAGTGATATGTGTACATATTGTTAAAAAGTCTAAAATATAAGTATCCCATAGGATTGTTATCAGTTCTCCAATATCTCTCCTCTAAAACAACTTTTCTCTCAGGTTGAAACTCTTCATCTTTTAAGTTCAGATTTTCCATAAGCTCACTAAAAAGCTCTAAAGATTTACTAAGATTTTTTGATGAACTTTTTATGTAGTAGTGAGTATAGTCAAATCCAGTAGATGCATTATTAACACCTCCAACTGATTTTACTATCGTATCAAACTCACCAGATTTTAGGTTCTTTGTAGATTTAAAATTTAGATGCTCCAACATATGAGCTATTCCACTCTTCCCCATAACCTCATCGCCACTTCCAACTCTGTAAAATATATCAGTTGTGATTACATTTGAACCATTGTGCATAGGTATAACTACTATCTCTAAACCATTGTCTAACTTTTTTGTGTGATACTTAGGTAGCGAATGCCCCATCAAAACTCCTACTGTTAATATTATTGTAAATAAAATCTTTATCATGCTAAATCTGCTCCTACTGCATCAGATATACACTTGTAACCATCTGCTTTTAAAAGTTTTAGCAAATCACTATTTATCTGATTTACCAAGTTTGGACCTTCAAAGATAAGTCCTGAAAGAACTTGCACTAAAGAAGCCCCTGCTTTTATCCGACGATAAGCTTCCTCTCCAGTGCTGATCCCGCCAACACTTATAAGTATAGTCTTACCAAAAAACTCTCTACCTAGCTCTTTAAACAACTGATAGCTCTTTTCTCGTAAAACCTCACCACTTAATCCTCCAAAATCTTTAGCATCAGGAAGTAAGTCATAGTCGATAGTCGTATTTGTAGCAATAATCCCATCAGCTCCACTATCAATAGCTTCACTACACAGAGCCTTAGCGTCATCTACACTCATATCAGGTGCTATTTTCAAAAAGATCGGTTTATCAGTCATAGTTTTAGCAAGAGTAAAAAGCTTCGTTATAAACTCCTCATTTTGCAAATCTCTAAGACCTGGTGTATTTGGTGAAGAGATATTTATGACTATATAATCACAAACATCTTTAACACCCTCTATCAATATCTTATAATCCTCAATAGCATCTTCGGCACTTGTTAACTTGTTTTTGCCAATATTTGCACCAAGTGGTATCTTGTATGGATACAAATCTTTAAGCCGAGAGCGATAAGGAGAAAGTCCATGATTGTTAAAACCCATAGCATTTTGTATAGTGTCATATTCTGGGTATCTGAACATTCTAGGTTTTGCATTTCCCTCTTGAGCTTTAGGTGTGATAGTCCCTACTTCCAAGTAACCAAACCCAACAGCCTCTAAAGCCTTAACCATAGTCGCAT
>DQSO01000068.1 GCA_015663225.1 Campylobacterales bacterium | reverse complement strand
TCCTTTTGAGATAAAAAGATTTTACTATGGTGTTGTTAAGCTATCACTTTCTTACTTATAAAACTAGGCAACCATAACGTGGTGAAACTGGACATTTATTATTTATTCTACTCTTATTTAATTAAGCTTTTCTAAAAACTACCGATTTACAAAAGTACACAAAATTTTAAGGAGAAAATATATGAAAAAAATCATATTTACACTACTACTAACAGCGGTAAGTATTTTTGCTTTGGATATAAACAAGGCTACTGTAGCTGAATTTGTAAAAGTTAATGGTATTGGCGAGAAAAAGGCTGAAAGTATTGTTGCTTACAGAAAAGAGCATGGTAAGTTTAAAAATATAGATGAACTTAAAAAAGTAAAAGGTGTTGGCAGTAAAATAGTCAATGCTATAAAAAGTAAATCTTAGAAATCATGGGGTCAAAAGACCCCATAAACTTATACCTTGGGTCCAGCTTTTGCAATCTCTGCATTATCATACCGATGAAAATTCTCTACAAATTTTTTAGCTAACTCACCTCTAGATTGATAGTATTTTTCAGTATCACTCCAAGCATTTTTTGGATTTAAAACATCTAGATTTACACCTGGTAAATTTGTTGGAAATTCTAACTTAAAAAGCTCAGTTGTATCAAAATCACACTCATGAATACTACCATCAAGTATTGCATTAATACAAGGTCTTGTGATTTTAGAGAGACTCATTCTCTTTCTATCAACTTTTTTACCATCTATATACTCAACAGCTCTTCCACCTGCCCATCCAGTATTTACTAAAAAGACATTTACCTCATGTCTATCTATTTTTTCACCTAAAAGTTTTGCATACTCACTAGGAGCTAATGGCAAAAATGCTTCACCAAAACATGCACTAAAAGTTGCTACAGGTTCATCAACACCTCTCTCTGTTCCAGCTACTTTTGCAGTATATCCACTTAAAAAATAGTACATAGCCTGCTCTTTAGATAGACGAGAAACTGGAGGCAAAACACCATAAGCATCTGCACTTAAAAAGATTATATTTTTCGGATGTCCAGCCATCATATCTGGTTTATGATTTACTATATGTTCTATAGGATAAGAGACTCTAGTGTTTTCTGTTTTAGATTTATTTGTAAAATCAACTACAGTATTTTTATCTATCACAACATTTTCTAAAAGTGCATTTTCTCTTATCGCACCATATATCTCAGGCTCATCATCTTTATTTAGATTGATAACTTTAGCATAACATCCGCCTTCAAAGTTAAAAACTCCATTATCATCCCAACCATGTTCATCATCACCAATAAGTGCTCTTTGGCTATCTGTACTAAGTGTAGTCTTGCCAGTTCCACTAAGTCCAAAAAATAGTGCGGTATCTCCATCTTCTCCAACATTTGCGGAACAGTGCATAGAAAGTTTACCCTCTAATGGTAACCAGTAGTTCATCATTGAAAAAATACCTTTTTTCATCTCACCACCATACCAAGTACCAACTATTACTGCTTCTTTCTCTTCTATATTAAATCCAACAAAGACATCAGAGTTTAATCCATCTTCTTTATACTCAACATTAGTTGCTTTTGCTGCATTATAAACTGTAAAATCTGGTTCAAAACCTACTAGTTCTTCACTGCTAGGTCGTATAAACATATTTTTTACAAAGTGCGCTTGCCAAGCAACTTCAGTTATAAATCTTACATTTCTCTTGCTGTCATCACTTGCACCTGCGAACAGATCCATAACATAAAGTTTTTTATTAGAAAGTTCATTTTTAGCTAGTTTTGCCATCTTATTATAAGTTTTAAGTGATACTTTATGATTTATATCGCCCCAAGCAATATATTTATTTGAAGGTTCTTGATCCACAAAATACTTATCTTTAGGACTTCTACCTGTAAATACACCAGTATCACAAGTTACAGCACCTAGATTTGTAATATTAACCTTCTCATAACCTTCTAAGTTCTCACTTAGTTCATGTTGCTTTAACTCTTTATAGCTAAGATTATAAAAAATTTCCTCTACTCCATCGATACCAATTGACTTTAAATCTTTGGCTGTTAACATTACATTCCCTCTTTTTAAAATAGTATGTAAACTTTACAACTGCTTGGCTTAATGTTGCATTAAAAATTTATAAATTGTCAAGAGAATTAAAATAATTTACTACTCTTTTTTGTCCAAGTTTCCTTGCGTAATCTTTTGCAGTTAGTCCATCGCTATCTCTTTGACTAATATCAACACCATAATCTACAAAATACTTTATAATCTCAATATACCCATAACTAGAAGCTTGCATCAATGGTGTAAAAGCACTTTTTCGCTTAGTTTGCTTTGGATCTAAGTTTTGCTCATCAATAAGATACTTAACTAAATCCAAATTACCACTACTCACAGCTTCATCTAAAATACCAACTCCATAATCATTAACATAGTTCAAATCCAATTTATTATCAATCAACAGTTTAAGAATATCTAAATCAGCTCTATACCTCAGTGCTAAAAAAAAGATATTTTCTCCATCTTCAGTATCAATTTTACTATTTAAATCAATTCCAGTTTTTATAAGTTGCTTTAGTCCTAAAAAATTATTTTCTTTAACTAAATCAAGAAGTTTTTTCATAAGTTTTCCTCATATATAAGAGAAAATTATAGTAGTAGTATGTAAATGCAGGATTAATAGGGTTACAAGTTTGCAACCCTATCTAAAATAAACTATTTCTTTCCGAAATATTTTGCAAGTTCTGCTATATCAGCATCACTCAGTTTTGCAACTTGACCTTTCATAACTCCCTTCATTGCTCCACCATATGAACCATCTTTATAGCCTTTAAGTATTGTTTCTATCTCTGCTGGTGCTATTTCATTGATAACTTTTGATTTACCAAGAGCTTTCTTCTCACCTTTTGCACCATGACAACCTGCACATACCGCTGTGTTCGCTGCAAACAGACTTGTAACTGCTAAAACTGTTAAACTTAAGATAATTTTTTTCATATCTTACTCCTTATTTAAATTTGAAATTTTATTTTACTATAAGTTTCTTTAAACATTCTAGAAAAATAACTATTAAATACTACAAACTATAAGTGAAATAATCGTGAACTACTTAAGTTTACCCTTTAATTTATACCTATCCCAATATATATCTATCGCTATTTTAAGGTCTTCATCACTCAATTTACTCTTAGACTTTATATCAAAAAGACGAATATACTCTTTAGGCATAACAGACATATCTCTATTTGGATTTTTCAGATAATACATCATAACAGATTTTACAGATTTCTCACTGCTATACCTTTTAAGATATTTAAAATACATATCCTTCAGATCAACCATCAACATTTTATGACAATATACACACTCCTTATCATAAATATCAAATGAAAATATTTTAAGACTAAGTAATATACTAATAAACAAATATTTTACCACGAAATTGTTACCTTTGTCCCGATGTTAATTGTTGAATCAATATCAATTTGCATATTGTATTCATTTACTACTGCATATACTATACTTAAACCGATACCAAACCCACCCTCGCTATCATTAAATCTACTATATCTGTGAAATATTTTATCTAAATTTTCGCTCTTTATTCCAATACCACTATCTTCGATTGTAAATGATTTTTCTGTAGTACTTACAGATATTTTACCACCAATTTTATTATATTTTATAGCATTAGAAAGTAAATTATCTATAACTCTACTAATCTTATTTTCATCTATAAATAGCTTGGAAGTATGCAAATCAAATTCAAAAGTAATCTTTTTTATGGATGATAGAGCTTGAAAAAAATCGCATCTAGATTTTAAAAGATTTTCTATATCAATATTTTCATTTTTAGTTAAAAATCTATTCCCAAGTGCAACAAAAGTTAAATCATTATATAAATTTGAAATAGTTTTAGATGCAATATCTATCCTTTTTAATTTTTTAAGATTTTTACTATGCATTATTGATTGATCAATCATCTCAATATTTGCAAGTATAGAGGTTATCGGTGTATTTAATTCATGTGTTGTATCTTTAATAAATCTATTCAGAAGATGTAATGATTCTCTCATAGGTTTAAGTAGTAACTTAAGAAGAAAATAACCACCAAAAATCAAAATTGAAAACAGAATTAAGCCAAAAAACAAAACTTTATTTTGAAAAATGTTTTTCCATGCACTATCTCCATCAATCTCAATAACAACATACATAGCACCTAAATAATATGAGTTTAAAAGTCTTATATAGTGTATTTTGTTTTCTATTTCATATATAGTTTTATTTAAATTTACATTTTTATTATTTAGTGTTGAAAATATCAATTCTCCTTCACTGTCATATATTGCCGAATTAAAACTACTATACCTAGGATATATACTTCCATCAATATAATTATCATGTAGATATTTTAAGTCTTTTATAAGCTCAGAAGAGTAAGTTTTTAGTCTGCTATTTTGCTTTTCAAATACTAACTCTTTTTGAGTTTTAAAATAGATAATTCCACTAAATACTATAATAACAATAGAAAAAATACCATACAAAAATAAAAATGAGTAAAGAGTCTTTTTTTCACTATCTAATAAATTTGTATCCTTGTTTTTTAAGACTAACAATTTTCTCTTTCCCCAATAATTTTCTTAAGTTTTTTATATAAGTTCTTAATGCACTTTCAGAATAAGTCTCATCATAATCCCATAAACTACCATATATCATCTCATGTGGAAGAACTTGATTTGAATTTTGTAAAAATAATTTAAGCAACTTCGTTTCTTTATTGTTCAAAGAGTGCTCCTTATTATTTACAAACAAAATATTAGCATCT
>DQSO01000147.1 GCA_015663225.1 Campylobacterales bacterium | reverse complement strand
TCAGCAAGGGCATCTGTTATCTCACTATCTCTTCCATCAGCTATCAAGGACTCTATTCTTGCATTTTTTACCAGTATTTCTATTGCTGCTGTTCTTTTATTATCAACAGTTTTTATAAGTCTTTGAGAAAGTACCCCTTGCAAAGTTGCTGCCAAACTCATTCTAATCTTATTTTGTTCATTACCAGGGAACATGCCAATAATCCTATTTATTGTATCTTTTGCATCAACTGTATGAAGTGTTGAAAGAACTAAGTGACCAGTCTCTGCAGCATGCATCGCAATCTCAACAGTCTCCATATCTCTCATCTCACCAATCAAAATAACATCTGGATCTTCACGAAGAGCTGCTCTTAAAGCTGATTTAAAATCAACTGCATCTTGTCCAATTGCTCGTTGATTTACTAAAGAGTTTATATCCTTGTAAACAAATTCAATAGGATCTTCAATAGTAATAATGTGTTTTCTGCTATCTTTATTTATTTGATTTATAATTGAAGCTAAAGTTGTACTTTTACCACTTCCCGTAGGACCAGTTACTAAAACCAATCCTCTTTTGAGTACACAAAAGCTCTCTATTATTTTTGGAAGTCCTAAATCATGCATACTTGGAATATCAATAGGTATAACCCTAAAAACTGCAGAAATGCCATCAGTTTGAAAAAATATATTTCCACGAAATCTATACTGTTCATTTAACTTATAGTTAAAATCTACACTTTTATTTTTAACAAGTTCAGAAAATCTACCCTTAAGTATCTCTTTAGCAAGCTGAATTCCATCTTTATGTGAAAGTATTTCATCAGATAACGGTAACATTTCACCATTGATTCGACCACGAAATAGTGAACCACTTTTAATATGAAGATCACTTCCTTTATATTTTATAAGCCCCATAAGATAAAATTCTAACTTCTTGGTCATTTCATATTTTAAACTAGCAGGATCTATTTGTGACTCTTCCTCAGTAAAAAAACTATCCATCATCTACCTCATATCTTTTAATATTTCATCAAATGCATCAATAAAAGCTGTTATACCTTGATCAAGCAGAGCATTGTACACTTTATCTATATCGACATTATCTTTTTTTACTTGAATAAAAAATTCCTCAATATCTTCAAGTGATGCTGGTTCTTTCAAAGATTTATCGCCTGCTTCAATATAAGCTTCTATAGTATCAAGTGGTGCAGTATTTACAGAGTTTGCAAAACATAACTCTTTCACATAATAGTCTTTTGGATAGTTATCATCTTTAACACCTGTACTAGCAAACAAAGTTCGTACACCTTCTAGTCCTCTTTTTTCTATCTGATGATATATTTTTGTAGCATTGTAAATACCAAGCTTGCCTTTGATAGACATATATCTCTCTAACTCTTTATCAAAACGACTTACAAACACACTAATAACAGCTTGTGGAGCTTTTTTATCAGGATTTTGTTCCCTAAATATCTTTAATCCTTTTTCTAAAGCATCTAAACATTTTTCAGATTGAGAAGGAGAAAAAATTAGAGTCGCATTTATATTTATACCCTCACTGATCAAAACACTCATAGCCTCATAACTACTAGTTGTTGCAGGGATTTTTATCATGACATTATTTTTAGCAATTTTTTTATATAGATCTCTTCCTTCTTTTATACTGCCCTCAGTATTATTATATAGATTTGGATCGATTTCTATTGAGATAAATCCATCATCACTTCTATCATACAAAGTCGCCAACTTATCAGCTGCAATTTTTATATCTTCTATGGCAAGTGCTTCATATAACTCTTTAGCACTCTTATCATGTAGAGTTTTTTTATCCTCAGCATAAGCTTTTGATGTTAAAAAAGCATTTTTAAATATAGCTGGATTGCTTGTTGCACCATTTATGACTCCACTCTCTATCAGTTTTTCAAAATCATTCTCTAAAAAATCTCTCTCTACAAAATCACACCATATCGCAAACTTTCCATCTTCTATATACATTTAATTTCCTTTAAAATTTTTATCATATTTTTAACACTACCATCTTTTAAAATCTCTTTTAATTCAATAGATTTTTTCATAAACTTCTCTCTATTCATTGATTTGTAACTATCTAATAAATTTACAACACTAACTTCTTGCTGTAAATATTCTTTATGAATTTTCTCTTTACCAAAAAAATCCATAATAATATTTGCTAACCCAACATAGGGCAGTTTAACAAATATCCTAGCTAAAAAATAGTCTATTTTCTTAGCCTTATAAGCTAAAACAAATGGAGTCCCGATGATTGTACTTTCAAGTGTAGCCGTACCTGAACAGATAAATGCAAAATCACTCTGACTTATACTCTTTTGCATATCAAAGCTAATCTCAAAATCACCTACATCACCATACAATCTCTCAATATCATCCTCTTCAAAAAAACTAGGGACTACCAATATTTTTTTTGAATCTATTTTTTTAGCCACCTCTCTAAAAATAGGCATCAATGATTTTATCTCTGATTTTCTACTCCCTGGTAAAAAAGAGATTTGATTTTTAATCTCTCCATCATTAAAAACAGTTATCTCATCTAAAAGAGGATTACCAACATACCTAACATCTTTAAAAAATCTATCTTCAAAAGGAAATATAGAACATAATTCATCACAATACTCTCTAACAACTTTAGCTCTTTTTCTCTTCCAAGCCCAAACTTTTGGCAATATATAGTAGATTATTTTTTTATCAGGATAGCTATTTCTTATAGACTTTGCAAGGGGTATGTTAAAAGCTGGGGCATCTATAAGAAGCACCACATCAACCTCTTTGGCTAAAAAAGTTAACTCCTTAACCGCTTCTCTTGCTTTAAATATCTTTGGCAATATATCCAAAATCCCCATAACTGAGAACTCTTTTGAACTATATAAAGGTTTTGCAAATCTCTCATCAAAAATACCAGATATTTCTACATCTCCAAGCTCTTGTAAAATTGGTTCAAGATGAAGATTTGCAGATGGCTCAAGTGCTGATACTAAAATCCTCACTAAAAGCCTAACAACTTCTTATCATGTGGATTACCTTTAAATAGATCTAAGATTTGCTCTCTTGCAACTATATCAATATTTTTATCCATAGCAATCTCTAAAAGTTTATCATATTTTTCAAGTTCCAACTTTCTTCTTTTATAAAAGTAGATAAGCATAGAGATAGACAAAATCAAAATCGTAAATACAACTACCAATACTTGATAGAGTTCATACTTACTTCCTTGAGTAGCTAGTTCTCTCTCCTTTTCTATCTCCTTTAGTCGTAAATCCCTATCAATAGCATTTTTTTGAATACTCTCTTTAGATTTTAGCTCATCTTTTTTATAATCAAACTCCATCTTTTGCATCTCTTTTTGATGTTGATTTTTTATTTTTAACTCTTGAAATGGCTCTATGACTACCTTTTTGAGAACTTCAACTTTAGGTTTTTTTATAGTTCTTACTACATTTTCTTGAACTTTATCTTCTACTTCTATATTATTGAGCCTTCTTAACTCATCTCTATCAACTTCACCACATCCAATAAAAACCAATAAAACTATTAAAATAAAATACTTCAAATCAGACCTCCAAATCCTCTTTATTAAAAAAACTACTCTTATGTATATGTTCAAATGAAGCTTTAAGTGAAACAAAAATTTTTGGATTTTCCTCTTCTAGTTTTTTCAAAAGTTCTTTTGTATTTGCTCTGGCATGAGGTATTTTTACATCTATTTTCATAGCTGGACATGCTTCATCACCAATAGTATCAATACCATTTTTTACTGAAAATCCTCTAAGTTGTCTCTCTCTTGCCATGATTAGTGGACGAATAACTACAAGACCATTAGACGATTTATAGATAGGAGGCATACTTCTTAAAGCACCGTTGTATAAAAAGTTCATAAAAAAACTCTCTACCGCATCATCTAAATGATGTCCCAAAGCTACTTTATTAAATCCTTTTTCCTGTGCAACTCGATACAAAGCCCCTCTTCTCATGCGAGAAATAAAACTACAAAATGATGAATTTTCTCGTATTTTTTCCTGTGCAGTTTTAAAAATATCAGTCTTTATAATCTCATGAGGTATCCCATGTTTTTTACAATGATTACTCAAATATCTGAAATCTTCACCCATACCATAATCAACCGTAACACATAAAAATTCAAACTTAAATGGCGTAACTCTATTTCTTTGAGCTAATATATGAGCTAAAGTTATAGAGTCTTTACCTCCACTAAGTCCCACAAGCACCTTATCATTTTCTTCTATTAAGTTATACTTAACATTTGTCTTTCCAACAATTTTTAGAAGTTTTTTACTATGTTCTATTTTATTCATTAAATCTTTTCTAACATTTTTGCAAGAAACTCTGCACTATTTTTAGCAGAAGTTTTCAAAAATTCATCAAAATCCACACCAGCATCATCATCAGCACTATCACTAATAGCACGAAGTACAAAAAATGGAACACCCAAAGCTTGACAAACAACCCCAACACTAGCACCTTCCATCTCTAAAGCATCAGCTTTAAATCTACTCTCTATCCACTCTTTTCTTTTCCTATCAGCTACAAACTGATCCCCAGTAGCTATAATACCCTCTTTTAAACTAATACCTAGCTCTTTAGCAACATCTCTAGAAAGTTTCAACAACTCACTATCACTCTGGACATAAATACTTCCCTCAGGAACATACCCACTAGGATGACCAAAAGCAGTAATATCTAAATCATGTTGACAAAGTTTAGTAGCAACTATCAAGTCACCAATCTTTAAATCACTACTTATAGCACCAGCTACTCCACTAAAAAGTAGTTTCTTGGCTCCAAATTTTTCTATCATTGTTGTAGCGGTTAAAGATGCAAATACCTTACCAATCTTACTATATGCTAAGATAATATCATGTGAATTATATCTGCATTTATAATACTTATTTGCTCCATATTCTTCTATAATAACATCTGTAAAAAATTCTAAAAGTGGCTCTATCTCTTCTTGCATTGCACCCATTATTGCGATTGTCATTAACTATTCCTTAACATATATTTTTGTGTATTTGATAGATTTTTCTCTAACTCTACAGTTTTTATCTCTCTATCAAACAATCCTAAACTTTCTTTTACTAAAGAGTTAGCACCAACCACCATACTTCCACCCCAAAAACCTAGACCATCCTCAAAACCTACTCGATTTACAAAGATAATATTTGCTCCACTCAAAATAGAAGTTGTCTTTAAAACACTCTTCC
>DQSO01000115.1 GCA_015663225.1 Campylobacterales bacterium | reverse complement strand
TCTCCTGATGAAAAAAGTGGTTTTATTGTTGAATTTTCTATAAATATTGCACATAAAAACACTATAGTAATAAAGCAAGACCACAAAGATATGTATGCAGCAGTTGATTTAGCTATAGAGAGAGCTAAAAAAGTACTAAGAAGACATCATGACAAGATAACAGGTCACAGAGCAACAAAAAACGATGAGACAAATGAGCTTCCAATAGATGAGATTATCCCTATGGAACTAGAACTCTATAAACCTCTTGCAGTTGAAGATGCTATTGAAGTTTTAAAAGGTAGTAAAAAAGACTTTTTAGTTTATATTGATTATCATGACAATGTAAAAGTATTAAAAAAGAACAAGGATGATATTAGTGAAGTAGTAGCTGACAATACAGACCCAATGAGTATAGAAGAAGGTTTAGAAGAAGCTAAAAAAAGCCTTAGTCCTTTGTATATATTTACAGACGAAGACAACAAAACAAGAGTATTTTACGAAGTAAGAAATAATCTATTTCAACTATATTAATCACTAAATAATCGGGGTATTAAATCCCCCCGATTATCAACCTTTAAGTGTTAACATCGCATCTTTATATATAGGTTCATCAATAAATCCATAAGTAGCATCCATAAAACCTGTTATATAGTTGTCTTGCATATCTTCAAATCTATCTTTTATGTATTTTGCTTTTTTTATCTCCTCATTATCATGTGAAAAGATTTGATTTGCAATCTCAACTTGTTTTGGACCTAGACAACTTTTACAGCTTAGCCCTAAGGACTTTTCAAACTCACACCATTTTATAAAATCTTCTATATTTAAGTAATCTTGATATGTAAAACCTATAGGGTATATATTTGCAATTTTAGCATCTATTAAAAACTTTGTAAGGATATAGGTAATAGTTGGATTGTTAAACTCTAAAAGTGAATGAGAAAGTCCTAGTGAGTTTAGCATATCCATAATACCTAAACTTACTGTTTGAACTCTGTTTTGAATATTTAGTTTAGTTAGATTTTCTAAAGCTTCTTTTGTCTCTATTGATAGATTTAAACCAATATCATGTGAAAGTATTTCTAAAACTTTTTCTACATCTTTTTTAGTTTTTATTTTAGCTACTCTTATACAGTCTGGTTTTATGGAGTTTAAAAACTCTATCTCTTGCTCTCCACCATCATCTATCGGGTTTACTCTAACTATGACTCTTGATTTAGAAGATTTTAGATGTGATATAAAAACTGCACTTAGATAGAGTGCTCTTTGTTTTAGCTCTTTTGCCACTCCATCTTCTAGGTTTAGAACTATTATATCAGCTTCAAGGTTGTCTATATTGTTCAGATGTTTTAGCTTTAGAGGATTCAACATCATAGCACTTCGAGGTTTTTTTATATCTATTTTTACCCTATCATGCGAAGAACTGTTTATACATGATAATAGCTCTTTATCACTCATCTTTTCAAATTTTTCAATATTTTCAAATATCATGGTTTTATCCAATCTATAACATTATGAGTTATCCCAATGATTGAAGGGCTAACATTTTTTATATTTTTACTTACTGCTGTTATGGAGTTTGGTATATATAAAAATATATACGGATTATCTTTTACAATAAGAGAGAAAATTTCTTGAAACTGTTTTTCTAATACTTCTTGATCAATACTCTCTTGTGATGATTCTATAAGGCTATCTACTTTGTTATTTTTATAGCTTACAAAGTTAAAACCACCTTTTTTGATACCATCACTATGCCATATAGAGTATGGATCAGGCATAAGAGATAAGCCCCAACCTAAAACTACTGCTTCAAACTTTTTAGGAAGTACAACAGTATTTAAAAAAGCCTGCCACTCCATAGCTCTTATAGTGACTTTTATATTTACACGAGAGAGTTGATGTTGCAAAATCTGAGTTGCATAGACTCTTGTTGGATTGTTTGAATTTGTTGTTATGGTAAATGAAAGAGGAGTCTTTTTATCATATCCAGCCTCTTTTAAAAGTTTTATTGCTCTTTTTATATCTTGTTTTGGAAACTCTATATCTTTGTTATATGCAAACGATTTTGGCATAAATGGACCATTGCAAACTTGCCCATGACCAAAAAATAGTATATCTACTAGCTCTTGTTTATTTATTGCTATATTTATAGCTTCTCTAACTTTTGGATTTTGGAACTTTTTATCTTTTAAATTAAATCCTAGATATGTATATGAATTGGATGGCTGTTCATATATTTTATAGTGATTTTTAAAATCATCATCAATCTGTCTAGTTAGTTGAAGTGGAGTAAGTGAACCTAGGTCTAATTTTTTAGTTTTAAGCATTAAAAATGATGTCGCAGGGTCTGGGATAAAGTGATAAGTAATTTGATCAATATTTACTCTTTGTAAAAAGTAATTTTTATTTGCATACAATTTTATATCTTTAGATATTGCAAAACCATCTATCGTATATGGACCAGTACCTACAGGTTTTTGATTAAATGAGTTTGTCATGATGTCATCTTTACCCTCAAACATATGTTTAGGTATAATAGCACTCATCCAAGTATGCAAAGCTTTATAGTATGGCTTTTTATACTTCACTTCTATCGTAAATTTATCAAGTTTTTTTACACTGCTGACATATCTAAAGGTGTCTTTATATGGTGTATAAATCTTTGGCGATGTGATAAGGTTATAAGTAAAAAGAACATCATCCCCACTAAACTCTTTTCCATCACTCCACTTAATATTTTGTTTTAATCTGAATATTAAAGTTTTACTATCCTTAAAGTGATAACTTTTAGCCAGTCTACATATTACTTTACCATCCCTGTCATAACTAACAAGACCATTAAATATCCAATCAGCTACTTCACTACTAGCACTATCCGTTGCTAAAAGAGGATTCAATCTACTCGGACTAGATGAGATTGAAAAGTGCAGAGTTGATGAAAATAAATCTAATATTAAAAAAAAAGATAAAAATATGTATTTCATAATCAAATTATAATAAAACTTATCTTAATATATAAAAAATATAAATAATTTAATAAAGGAGAAAGAAATGTTAAAAAAGATTTCCTTAGTATCGTTGATTTTACTAGCAAATTTACTTGCAGATGGACAACAAGCTTTCGAGAAAGGATCATTTGGAATTAATATCAACAAAGATGATGTAGAGCTAGAAGGTAGAGCTAGTGTAAGTTTTATGACAGGTTCACCTGTATATAGTAACTTTTTTGTAACTGGTAATTTTCTTAATGCAGATGAAAAAATATATGGTTTAGGGCTAAGTGTAGAAAACTCTCCAACAAACTTTAGAAATATTGTTTTTAATATAGGATTGAAAAGTATTTTTAGTGACTATAAAGGTCAAGACTTTATAGCAACACCTATAACAGTTGGTGCAAAAGCAAGACTATTTTTAGGAAGTATGCCTACAACACATATTGGTGCTAAGTTTGCTTATGCTCCAACTCCATTAGCATTTAAAGATGCAGAAGCATACAAAGAGTACAGAATTGAAGCAGATAGCAGTGTAATAGAAAATATAAACATCTATGCTGGTTATAGAAATATTGATACAGAGTATACTAATGGTAGGACTACTACTGTAGATGATTCTATATATGCAGGATTTAAGTTCGTATTTTAGAGTTTACTTTTTAAGTTCAAGTTGAAAATACTTGGACTTAAACTCATTGTTACCGATATGAGCATATTGTATTGCAGCTCCTTCAAAGTTTTTAGCTTCTTGATATAAAACTCCTAATGCAAATCTACTTTCATACTCTTTTTTATTTTCTAAATTTGTGAGTTCTAACAATGCAATCGCATTTGCATGATGATTTGCTCCTATTGAAGCAAGAGCAGCTAAAAATAGAGTATGGGGATCTTTTTGATTGTGAGTATCTATCAAAATATTATAAAGTTTATAAGCTTTTTCATACTCTTTAGTATAGATGTAAGAGTATGCTAAAGATTGTAAAAGAGCTGTTTGATCTTTATGTTCTGCATACTCATTTTCAAGTTTTTCTTTAGATATTCTAGATATTCCTGCCATACTTAGAGTTTTTATATAGAGTTCTCTTGCAAAACTTTCTCCATATAGCAAAGGTGAAATATCTAAAGAGTTATAAATTAGACTTTGTTGAATAGCTCTTGCATAATCTTTTATATTTTTATTTTGATTGTGTTGATCAAGATATATAATATTTGATACTATATCTTTTGGTAGATTTGTTTTGAGAGTTTTTGAGAGTTTTTTATATGCTATAAAATCACCAATCCGATTTGCCGCTATAAGATTTAGTATAATATCAAATGTATTTTTATTGTGAGAATCTGAAACATTTATACTTGTATCACTAGGTGTTAACATCTTATGAAGAAGATATATTTGCCCACTATTTTCAACATCACCAATATTTTGTATCTGTAGGTTTGTCTCTTCTTCATCATACTCTTTATTTAAAAGTATTGCTGTATAAGCTTTAAAGTATGGTGCAATATTATTGTGAGTATCAAGAGCATAACTTTTTGAAAAATGTTTATATGCATTTTGAAAATCATATATATTTGCATATGTTAGTGCTAGGTTATAATGAAGTATAGAGTGATTTGGGTATTTAATAAGTAAGTTTTTGAATACTCTATTTGCTTCATATACTTTATGTTCAAAGAGTAACTTTAAGCCATCAATGATTTTAGAGTTTATATTTGATATTGCTTCTCCTTGGTTAAGATAGGAAAATGCAGATTTTATATCATCTATATATATCTCTTTTGCACCTTTTTCTATGATAGTACTACTCTGTTTAGTATCAAATAATTTATACGGTGCAAAATAAAATATCAGAGCAAATCTATTTAAAGCATTATTAAATAGTGAATTTTTAAACTCCTTTTGAGCTAATAAAGGATCATGTAAAGATGGTTTTATTTTTAAAACAACAGGAAATGTATCAGCCGCTTTTAAGGGGTATTTATCTATTAGATATCTCAATGAAGCAGCACAATCTTCATACAGTCCCATTTTATTTTGGACTAATGCTAAGGCACTATATGATTTTAACTCTTTTTTATTTGCACCTATTGAGTTATTAAAGTATTTTGCTGCAAGCTCATATTTACCTAAGTTAGCATATTGAAGACCAATAGTATAGTAGTTACTGCTATCTTTATTTTTAGATAGAGAGTCAATTGAGCTTTGATAATCTTTTGTATAGGTATATATCTTTGCAAGAATTCTATTTTTATTTTTTTCAAAATACTTTTGATTATATTTTTTCATCGCAGATAAAGCAGATATAGGCATATCTTTATAGTATTGAACTAGTGCAAGATAGTAGTCAAAAAGTGGTGTATTTAGTTTTAAAAGGAGATGTTCATCTGCAATATTTAGATATTGGTTAAATTTTTTTTCATCTTTTAATTTTTTATAACAAAGAGCTAGATTTAGAGAGCTTTCAAATTTCAAATCATCAAGTAGAAATGATTTTTCAAAGTTTTTTATAGCAAGTGTCGTATTGTTATCTTTAAAGTTTGCAACACCTAGATTAAACTGCGATAGTGAGTTGTGAAAGAAAGCTATATCTTTATATATTTCAAGTGCTTCAGCTTTTTTACCACTATTGTAAAGTTTTTGTGCTTTTGTCGTTAATATTCCTAACTTTGAGCTATCTTTTAGTTCTATTTTATTTTTTTGAATATTTTTTATAATAGTTGAGGCATTTATATCTTCTTGTTGTTCTTGAAGTTCATCATCTTGAAGAAGTAGGACTATCAAAGCCATAGTAAGTAAAAATATAACAAAAGTAATAATAATAACTAATAGATTACTACTTTTTTTAGGATTAGATGGAGTTATTTTTTCACTATCTTGAAGTTCACTTATCTCTTCTAACTCATCGTTATCATCAATAAATTCTAAATCATCTAACTCCTCTATTTTTGCCACAGACTACTCCATATATTTTTTTAAAACTGATGGGATATTAAATGTTCCATCTTCATTTTGATAGTTTTCCATAATAGCTATGATGCATCTACCAACTGCTAATGAAGAACCATTTAGTGTGTGAGTTAAGATATTTTTCTTTCCATCTTTATATCTTATCTTGGCTCTTCGAGATTGAAACTCTTTTGTATTTGATATAGAGCTTATTTCACGAAATCTATCTTGACCTGGAAGCCATACCTCTAAATCTATAGTACTAGAAGCTCCAAATCCCAAATCTCCTCCACAAAGATTAACTAATCGATGCGGAAGACCAAGAGAAGTCAGTAAATCACTTGCACATGATACCATCTCGTCAAATACCTCTTGGCTTTGTTCAGGTTTAGTTATAGCTACAAGTTCAATCTTATCAAACTGATGTTGTCTTATCATGCCTCTAGTATCTCGCCCTGCACTTCCAGCTTCTTTTCTAAAACAAGCTGTATAAGAAGTTAGTTTAATAGGTAGTTCATCGCTAGTTAAAATCTCATCTCTAAAAAGATTTGTTACTGGAACTTCAGCTGTTGGTATAAGATATAACTCTTCGCCCTCTATCTTAAATAGATCATCTTCAAACTTTGGAAGTTGTCCTGTTCCCATAAGTGTATCTCTGTTTGCTATGTAAGGTACTACAACTTCTTCAAATCCTCGACTACGGTTAAAATCTAACATATAGTTGATAAGTGCTCTTTGTAGTCTTGCACCAGTTCCTTTAAGTACACTAAATCTACTTTTAGCCACTTTTACACCGCTAACAAAATCAATTACCTCTTGTTTTTCATCCATATCCCAATGTTCTTTAGGTGTAAAGTCGAATTTTGGAAGTTCTAATACTCTAGCTATTTCAACATTGTCATCTTCATCTCTACCATCAGGCACATTTTCATCAGGCAAGTTTGGAATGATAAGAGCTATATTTTGTAATTTTTCTTCTACAACTCTAACCTCTTCTTTAGATAAAACTATATTTTTTTTATTCTCTTCAAGTTGGGCTTTTAACTCACTAACATCTTTCCCCTCTTTTTTATACTGGGGGAATAGTTTGCTTTTAGCATTTTGATCAGCTTGGTACTTTTCTAAAATAGCTTTTTTCTCTTTTAAATCTTGAGCATAAGTTTTTAACTCTTTTAATAACTCTTCATCAATATTTTTTTTTCGTAAGGCATTTGCCATAGCGTCAAAATCTTTTTCTAATAACTTTATATCTATCATCTATATATTCCTACTACTTCTCTTATCTTTTTCATTTTTTCTTCGGCTATGGTTTTTGCCTTTTTAGCTCCATCATCTAAAATCTCTAAAACTTCATTTGTATTATTTAAGTAATACTCTCTTTTTTCATTTGCTTCGTTAAAGTGAGTAGTTATCAAATCTACTAAGTGCATCTTGAAGTGTCCATGACCCTCTCCACCTTTAGTGTATCTATCTTGTAACTCTTTTTCTCCATCTTCGTCTAAAAACAGTTTACAAAGATTATAAACATTGCAACCATCAAACTCTTTTGGTTCTTCTAGTGTTGCAGAGTCAGTAACTATCTTATTAACCTGTTTTTTGAGAGATTTTTTACTATTAAATATATCTATAGTATTACCATAACTTTTACTCATCTTCTGTCCATCGATTCCAGGTACTGTTGAAGTCGTATCATCTGTTTTAAACTTGGGAAGTGTAAATATATCTCCATGTTCATTGTTAAACTTTATAGCAATATCACGAGTAATCTCTACATGTTGGATTTGATCTTTACCAACAGGAACTATGTTTGCATCATATAAAAGTATATCTGCAGCCATTAAAACAGGATATGAAAATAGTGCATGATTTGCATTTATACCCTTAGCTACTTTATCTTTATAGCTATGAGCTCGCTCAAGTAGACCCATGGGTGTATAGCCTGAAAGTATCCAGTATAACTCTAAAACCTCTTTAACATCTGATTGAGCCCACATAGTTACTTTGTTTGGATCAATGCCTAGTGAAAGATATGTTATTGCTGCATCAATAGTATTTTGTCTAACTGCAGTAGCATCTTTCAGCGATGTAAGTGAGTGGTAGTTTGCGATAAATATAAATAAGTCACTATTTTCTTGAAGCTCTACCATCTGTTTAATAGCCCCAAAATAATTACCTATATGTAGTGCTCCAGAAGACTGGATACCAGTTAAAACTCTCATATATTAGTTGTCCTAGTTTTTAACTCTATTATAACATTAAAATCTTCAATTATTTTCATTTTCTTATTTTAGAGCTTTATAAAGAGTAAAAAAGAATTTTAATAATGGCTTAAAAGGTAAAAAATGTTTCCTTTAGTAATAAATACTTCTTAACTTTACTAAAATCGATAAAAAGTTAACTAAATTTGTACTGTTATGTAAAAACTGACCGAATTAGTATACAAGGGAAAGAAAAACATAAGGAAAAGAAGATGAGAAAGACAGTTTTAAAAGTACTACTAGGTACAACAATATTAAGTGGTGTAGCAAGTGCAAATCTTGTTTTAAATGACAAAGAAGTAAAGTTTAGTAAAAAATTATCACTACAAAAGATAATGACACTCTCAAATGATAATTCAAATATATCTATAATAATTAAAGTATCAAAACCACTAAGTGATGAAGATAAAGATAATCTATATAAAAATGGAGCAAAAGCGATAACATATGCTGGTGAGCTTAGTTACTATATGATATGCAGTGAAGACTCAGTTGAAGATATAGCAGATTCAATAAAAAGTTATGAAGGTATTGCACTACTTGAAAGCAGTTATAAACTTGAAAAAGCTTTACAAAATATAAGTTTTAATGATGAAGTAGAGGTAAATATTGGCTTTTTAAGCTATGTTGATGAAGTAAAATTTCAAACTATTTTAAATAACAATAGTATTGAAGCTAAAATTATAGAGGTAAATAGCCAGTTAAAAAATGCAAAAGTAAAAGTAAGTGGTTTTGATTTAGAAAAACTATCTAAGTTAAATGAAGTAATGTATATATCTAAATCTTACAAAATAGGACTTATTAAACCATTTTCAACTAATATTGGAACCATGGATAGTGCAATAAATCAAGATACAAGAGCAGATCAAGTACAAGCTGGAGCTTATAATCTTGATGGTGTAAATGTTAAAGTAGGTATTGTTGATATAGGTCAAATAAGAGGTTCACATCGTGAGTTTAAAGCACCTAGTATCTCTAGAGTCATAAACAGAGTTTCAGGAGCAGATATAGCTTTACACTCAACTCATGTAGCTGGAATATTTGGTGCTGATGGTGATGATGCACAGTCAAAAGGTATGGCAACAAGTTCAAAAATATATAGCTATAGTTTTACAAATGTATCTTTTGCAAACTCTTTGGTAACTATGTACAACAACGATAGAATTTTACTTTCAAATCACTCTTATGGATATACAGATAAGGTAAATCTTGCTTCATATGATAGTGATGCAAGAGGAGAAGATAGTGCAGTCTATAGTAATCCATATCTAAATGTATTTATGGCAGCTGGGAATGATAAAGGGTCTAGCGGATACCCTTCAACTGGAATCATAAAAGGTCCAGCAAATGCTAAAAATATACTTACTATTGGTGCACTTAACAGTACTTCCTCTGACACTGCATATTATAGTAGTATGGGACCAGTATTTGATGGAAGAATTAAGCCAGATCTTTGCGTTAGAGGTTCAAGTATCAGATCAACTTCTAGTTCATCTGATAATTCTTATTTATATTTGAGTGGAACATCTATGGCAACTCCTGCAGCAGCTGGTGCAGCAGCACTTGTTATACAAGAGTATAAAAATATAACTGGTGGTGATATGAGACATGATATGTTGAAGTCTATATTGATAAATAC
>DQSO01000066.1 GCA_015663225.1 Campylobacterales bacterium | reverse complement strand
TTCCAGAGAGATTTTGGGATGTTGCAATAGCTGAACAACATGCAGTGACTTCTATGAGTGCGATGGCAAAAGAGGGATTTAAGCCTTTTATTGCAATCTATTCTACTTTTTTACAACGAGCTTATGATCAGATTTTGCATGATAGTTGTATTTTAAATCTTCCAATAAAGTTTGCAATTGATCGTGCAGGAATAGTTGGAGAAGATGGAGAGACTCATCAAGGAGTTTTTGATATATCATATCTGAGAAGTATGCCAAATATGACACTAGTTGCTCCAAGAGATAATAAAATGCTTGAAAATTGTATAGAATTTGCAGTAGACTTTCCAACTCCTATAGCTTTTAGGTACCCTAGAGGAAGTTTTTATAACTTACCATATAAGAGTACTAGTATAGAAAAAGGAGAAGGTGAGATTTTAAAAACAGCTGATAGTAATATAGCTTTTATAGGTTATGGTGCTGGAGTTAGTAGAGCTTATCAAACAATGCAAGAACTTGATAATGATATAGCTTTAGTAGATTTAATATTTGTAAAACCACTTGATAAAAAACTTTTAACAGATTTGTCTAAAAAGTATAAAAAATGGTTTGTATTTAGTGATAGTGTTAAGCAAGGTGGAGTAGGAAGTGCGATATTAGAGTTTTTGCATGATAATAGTATTATTGATGTACAAGTAAAAACTTTTGAATATGAAGATAGGTTTATAGATCATGGAGATACAAAATTAGTTGAAGAGAGTTTAGGACTTTTACCTTCACAACTTGCATTAAAAGTTAAAAACTATTTATGAGGTTACTCTTTCACAAAGATAGATTTAAAAGAGAGTTAGAAAAAAATTTGAAACCTACTGGAAGTTGGTGGGGATTTGTTGGAATTATTCTGTTTTTTATTGTTCCTGAGTTTATAGCTTTTATTTGGGGTGCAGAGATAAGTAGTTATTCTAATATTATGTTAGAAAAATCATTTGAAGTCTATCAACAACTTTGGTATAAATTTTTAAATATGATGTTTGGAGAAGTTAGCTTTTTAAATCTTTTATTTGGTTTTGGATTGATTTATTGGTTTTATCATGTGAAGAAAAAGTCTTCACATGATAAGTAAGTTTTTTACTATAAATCGTCAGCGTGTTTTGAAAGATAATCAGCAACACCAGCAGTATCAGCTTTCATACCCTCATCACCTACTTGCCAACCAGCTGGACAAACTTCACCATGCTCGTTTGTAAATAGCATTGCATCTACCATTCTTAACATCTCATCTATGTTTCTTCCTAATGGAAGGTCATTTATAACTGCATGTCTTACTGTTCCATCAGTGTCTATTAAAAATGAACCTCTAAGTGCAACTACATCATCAAGAAGTACATCATAGTCTCTTGCAATATTTTTACTCAAATCTGCAACTAGTGGGTATTTAACTCTACCGATACCACCTAAATTTTCAGGAGTTTCTCGCCAAGCAAAGTGTGAAAATTGGCTATCAACTGATACACCTATTACATTGATTCCTCTTTTGTTAAACTCTTCTATTCTGTGAGAAAATGCGATGATTTCGCTTGGACATACAAATGTAAAATCTAGTGGATAGAAAAATAGAACCGTACCTTTTTCTCCAAAGTTACTGTAAAGATTAAAATCTTCTACTATTTGACCATCTGCAAGTACTGTTGCTGCTGTAAAGTCTGGTGCTTTTTTTGTTACTAACATATAAATTCCTTAAGTTTTTTTATTGAGGATAAATTTTATCCTATATGGACTTAAAGAAAGATTTTTTTGTTACAATTGTATTAAAATTATAATGGGAATTAATATTTATGAAAAAAGATTTTTTATTTACTAGTGAGAGTGTAACAGAGGGGCATCCTGATAAGATAGCAGATCAGATTAGTGATGCGATACTTGATTATATTATTGAGAGAGATGCTAAAGCTAGAGTAGCTTGTGAGACTCTAGTCTCAAATGGTTTTTGTGTAATAGCGGGAGAGTTAAAAACAACTGCTTATGCTCCAATGCAAGAGATAGCTAGAGAAGTTGTTAAAAATATTGGTTATACAGATGCTCGGTTTGGATTTGACTATAGAAGTGCAGCAGTTTTAAATGGTATTGGTGAACAATCTCCTGATATAAATCAAGGTGTTGATTTGGCAAATGGTGAGACTGGTGCTGGTGATCAAGGTCTTATGTTTGGTTATGCATGTCGTGAAACTGATGTATTAATGCCTCTTCCAATAACTTTATCACACAAGCTCACAAAAGGTTTGGCTGAAGTTAGAAAGAGTGGATTATTGCCATATTTGAGACCTGATGGTAAGGCTCAAGTTAGTGTTAGATATGTTGATGGTAAGCCAGTAGAGATTGATACTATAGTTGTTTCTACTCAACATGGAGAGGATGTAACACAGGATACTTTGAAAGAAGCAGTTATTGAGGAAGTTATTAAAAAGAATCTCCCTAGTGATATCATAACTAATAATATAAAATATCATATCAATCCAACAGGTAGATTTGTTATAGGTGGTCCTCAAGGTGATGCAGGACTTACTGGAAGAAAGATTATAGTTGATACTTATGGTGGTAGCTGTCCTCATGGTGGTGGAGCATTTAGTGGTAAAGATCCATCAAAAGTTGATAGAAGTGCTGCTTATATGGCTAGATATATTGCAAAAAACTTAGTTGCTTCAAATGTGTGTGAAAAAGTAACAATTCAACTAGCATATGCTATTGGTGTTGTTGAGCCAGTATCAGTATATGTTGATACACATGGTACTTCAACTGTTGATGAAAATAAGTTTAAAGATTGTGTAAGAAAAGTATTTAAACTTACTCCTAGAGGTATTATTGAAAGCCTTGATCTGCTTCGTCCAATATATGCTAAAACAGCAGCTTATGGGCATTTTGGTCGAGAAGAAGATGGTTTTAGTTGGGAGAAGTTAGATAAAGTTGAAGATATTAAAGAGTTCTTTAATATCTAATTTATATTTAAGATGATATAATTTCATCTCAATACATACAAAGGAGAAAATATGGCAGTAGTAATTACTGATACATGTATAAATTGTGGTGCTTGTATAGATGAGTGTCCTGTTGAAGCGATAGTTGATGATGAGGATAACCCGACTGATGAAGAGATATACTATGTTTTTGAAGACAAGTGTGTCGAGTGTGTAGGTCATGGAGATGAGCCAGCATGTGCTGAAGCTTGTCCAACTGATGGTTGTATCGTTTGGGGTGAGGCTAAAGATAGTCTAACTCTTATGGATTCTAGAGGAGAAAGCGGCGAGCCAGTAATAGAAGACTAATCTTCTTTTTATTCAATCCATCTTTTTAGGTGGATTGAATCTTTCAATTTATACTTTCAAATAAATATTTTCTTTTAAACTTACTTATATATTATTTTGGATATAATCCATCGCTAAAATTTAATGATAAATTATATGGAGAAAACAATGGAAATGACATTATCAATCATAAAACCTGATGCAGTTAAAAAAGGTGTAATAGGTAAGATAGTAGACAGATTTGAGTCAAATGGACTTAGAATTGCAGCAATGAAGAAAATGCAACTTGATGAAAAAACAGCAGGTGGATTTTATGAAGTTCATAAAGATAGACCTTTCTTTGGTGACTTAGTTGAGTTTATGACAAGTGGACCAGTTGTTGTTATGGCACTTGAAGGCGAAGGTGCAGTACTTAAAAATAGAGATCTTATGGGTGCAACTAACCCTAAAGAGGCTGAAAAAGGTACTATAAGAGCAGACTTTGCTGAGAGTATTGATGCAAATGCAGTTCATGGTAGCGATAGCTTAGAAAATGCAACTAATGAAATAAAGTTTTTCTTTAGCAAAGACGAGGTACTATAAGGTTTAGTATATATGAAAATAGAGTTTAGAAAAATACTAAGAGAGTCTAGTCCGTTTAATATAGACTATGAGGGTCTTTGTGTTAGTGGAAGTTTTAAAAAGATTTCAAACTCTATGGTA
>DQSO01000141.1 GCA_015663225.1 Campylobacterales bacterium | reverse complement strand
TTAAGCAAGGCAAGAGTTAGAAATTAGAACATTATAGTGTCCCTTTAGATTCTTTCATTGGTGTAATATCGGGTTTAACCAAATTTTTTTAATAAACTTATGCTAAAATAAGGGCTTTTTAAAACAAAGGCAAAAATATGTTTAAGAGATTTAGAAGAGTTCGTATAAACCCTATTTTACGAGATTTACTAACACAAACAAAACTTACAACAGATGATTTTATATATCCACTTTTTATCAAAGATGGAGAGAGTGAGTTTAAAAAAGAGATTGATTCTATGCCTGGTGTCTTTCAAATGAGTATTGATGTAGCTATAAAAGAGTGTGATGAGCTTAAAAAGCTAGGACTTAGAAGTATCATACTATTTGGTATTCCTAAAGTTAAAGATAGCATAGGTAGTGATGCACTGTGTTCTCATGGAGTTATTGCTCGTGCTATAAAAGAGATAAAACAAGCTCATCCTGATATATTTGTAGTGAGTGATTTGTGTTTTTGTGAGTATACAGACCATGGGCATTGTGGCATACTTGATATGAAAACACAAAGTGTTGACAACGATAAAACCCTTGAGATACTAAATAAACAAGCGATTATCCATGCACAAGCTGGAGTTGACATGATAGCACCAAGTGGTATGATGGATGGCATGATAAGTTCTTTACGAGTTGCACTTGATGATGGAGGATTTAAAAATCTTCCTATCATGAGTTACTCTACTAAGTTTGCTTCTGCATATTATGGACCATTTCGTGATGTGGCTGAGAGTAGTCCTAGTTTTGGAGATCGCAGAACCTATCAGATGAATAGTGCAAATAGAGATGAAGCCATAAGAGAAAGCATGGCTGATGAAGAAGAGGGAGCTGATATACTTATGGTAAAACCAGCCCTTGCTTATCTTGATATAATCCGAGATATAAGCAATAACTCAAATCTTCCACTTGCCGTCTACAATGTAAGTGGCGAATATGCACTTTTACAAGCAGGAAAAAAAGCTGGGATTATCGACTATGACAAGGTTATGTTAGAGACACTTATTGGATTTAAAAGAGCAGGTGCCGATATAATCATAACTTATCATGCTAAAGAAGCAGCAAAAATACTAAACGGATAAAATAATGAGACATTTTTTAACACTTAAAGACTATACAAAAGAAGAGATATTAGAGATTTTAAATCTTGCATTTAAAATAAAAAAAGAGCTGAAATCGGGCGATATGAAACCATATATGAAACAAAAAACTCTTGGTATGATATTTGAAAAAAGTAGCACAAGAACTAGAGTTAGTTTTGAAACTGGTATCTATCAACTAGGTGGTGTAGGACTCTTTTTATCTAGCAATGATATACAACTTGGACGAGGTGAACCTGTAAAAGATACAGCTCGTGTTATAACTCGCATGGTTGATATGGTTATGATAAGAAATGACTCACAAAGAGAGCTTGAAGAGTTTGCTTCATACTCAAATGTTCCAGTTATAAATGCTCTAACTGATGAGTTTCACCCAGTACAACTTATGGCTGATTTGATGACTATGATAGAACATGGTAAAGAAAATCCTGTAATAGCTTATGTGGGCGATGGAAATAATATGACTCACTCATGGCTAATGCTTAGTGCAAAACTAGGATTTGAACTTAGAGTTGCAACACCTAAAGGTTATGAAGTTGACACTAAGATTTCAAACCAAGCCTTAGAGTTTGCAAAGCTTTCTGGAGCAAAGATAACTTTTACAAACAATCCAAAAGAAGCAGTTAAAAATGCAACTGTAGTTACAACTGATACTTGGGTTTCTATGGGTCAAGAAGAAGAAAAAGCAAATCGTATAAAAGATTTTGACGGCTTTATAGTTGATACAAATCTTATGGCTCTTGCAGAAGAAAAAGCAATTTTTCTACACTGTTTACCAGCATATAGAGGTCTTGAAGTGAGTGAAGAAGTTTTAGAAGGAAAGCAAAGTGTGATATTTGATGAAGCTGAAAATAGACTTCATGCACAAAAAGCGATAATGGTATGGCTAGATGAACATAGATAAGACTCTAAAAGAACAACTTGAATCTTTAAGTTCAAGCGATGATGAGATGATAGAGATACCTATCGATCTATTAAATGGTGTCATAAATATGATGCAAGATTTACAAAAAGAGAACTTTGAATTGAAGTTAGAAAAAAGTATATTGCAACATCTTCCTACTGATTTTGAAGATGTAAAAGCTGTTGTTGTTGATAAACTTGACAACAATTATGACTCTCAAAGTATCAACAATGTAGTAAATGAAGTGAGAAAACAATACCCAAATCTCTTTATTGATATGAAGAGTTTTTTAAACAGGACACTAACTTGATAGATTTCAATAAATTTACAAAATACTCAAAACCCGGACCAAGATATACAAGCTACCCAACTGCACTAGAATTTGATGAAAAATTTAATAGCAAATCTTTAGAAGATGAGTTCAAAAATCAAGACTCAAGCCGACCAATATCACTCTACTTTCACCTGCCATTTTGTAGAAGTGCTTGTTATTTTTGTGGTTGCAATGTAGTTTATACTTCAAAAGATGAAAAAAAAGATAGATATATTGACTATATTGAAAAAGAGTTAGCGATACTTGTAAAACATCTAG
>DQSO01000174.1 GCA_015663225.1 Campylobacterales bacterium | reverse complement strand
ATTTTAAGCCCTGTATAATCTTGCGAATAACAAGCTCTTTCATGCTTTGTTCCACCAAGTTTTCTTTGAGCGATATTTCCATCTTGATCTATGCTAAAAGGAACACCAATAGAGTTTAACCACTCTACAGTTTTTGGAGCATCTTGACATAAAAGTTCTATCATCTTTTTATCTCCAAGACCACAAGAAGCTTTTATCGTATCATTTATGTGATTTTCTATCGTGTCATTAGAGTTTGGTAAGACTGCATTTAGTCCACCTTGAGCCATAGAAGTTTGAGCTCTTGTTGGGTAGCTTTCACTTACTACTAAAACTTCTGCTCCACTCTCTTTGGCCATTAAAGCCCCACTAAGACCAGCCCCACCAGAACCTATAATCAATACATCTAATCCCATATATTCCCCTATTTATGCAACAATATCAAAACTTTGTTAATACTAAAGAATTTTTGATATTTTCCGATATAGAGTGTAGAATATTTAGGATAATCAAGATGAAAAAAATTTAAGTATTAAAGATAAAATAGTTTATGGTTAAAATAAAAGATTAGCTACTTTATGATGATTGAATTTGCAAACGGTTCTATGGATTTTTATAATACTTTCCAACTTAGTTTTTCTCCTGCAAACATAGGTACTACATTGTTGTAGTTTGCAGGAACTTCAAACTCCTCTTTTTTTAGAGTTATATCTTTTTTCAAAGGTTTAAAGTTATAAATTTTTTGAGCATTATCACTTATAAAAGCTTGTAGGTTTTCAAGCTTTCCATGTTTATCAAAAAGTTGAGCTAAAGCAGGTAGGGCTATTGGTGCTGTAAAGACTCCAGCTGCACAACCTGGTGCTTCTTTTGCTGTTTTTGGATGAGGTGCTGAGTCACTTCCAAACATAACTTTTGGATTTGCTTCTAGGGCTACTTGAAGAAGTGCCTCTTTGTCTTCTGGTCGTTTTGCTATTGGTTTACAAAATAGATGAGGCTGAAGCATTCCACCAGCTACATCATCAAGTGTGATATAAAGATGGTGAAGAGTTATAGTAGCATATAGGTTATCATGTCGTTTTAGTGCATCAACACTATCTTTTGTTGTGATATGTTCCATAATGATTTTTAGTTTTGGAAAAGCAGTTGCTAAGTGTTCATAAACTGGTACAAACTCCTTCTCTCTATCCATAACAAAACCATCACTCTCTCCATGTATGCAAAGAGGAATTTCTAACTCACTCATAGCTTTTAGTGTAGGAGCAAGACTCGAAGCATCAACACTACTAACACCACCTTCTGAGTTTGTTGTAATACCAGCTGGATAGAGTTTGATAGCAGATATATACTCTTTTGCTTCTTTTAAAAACTCATAGTCATAGTTGTCTTTAAAAAAGAGTGTCATTAGTGGCTCAAAATTGTCATCTCCTATGGCATCTTTTATTCTTTGTTTATAAGCTTTTACATCTTGTATAGTTGTAACTGGAGGAAGAAGATTTGGCATGATAATAGCTGCTGTAAAATCTTTACTACTTAGTGGAGCAACTACTTTTAACATATCTTCATCTCTTAAATGAAGGTGCATATCTAGTGGTGAGTTTATTGTAATTTTCATCTTTTTTCTACTTTTTGTATCTTATTTGGTACTGCATATACAGTATTTGGATTATTGTGAAGAGTTTGAGAAAATTCAAAAATATCTTGTTTTTCATCAAGCTTTATAAGGTATGTTTTTGTAGCAATTTTTTTTGCATTAGTTATGCTATATGATGCAAAAAAGTGAGCGTCGTTAGTTTTGTTTTTTAGTTTGAGTATTATCTCATGTTTTAGACCAAATTGTTTTCCATTTTTAGTGGTGTAGTATCTTATGCCACCCTCATTAAAATCTATACTTCGCAAGTGATTTGGTGTTGGTGTGACCTCAACTTTTTTACCATATTCGTAAAAAAAATCTCCACCAAATAGGTTTAACCCTAAAAGTAGTATTAGTAACTTATTCATATCTTATCCTATTATTTAGTTGGTGCTTCTTTTTAATATTTTACTATATTTTGATTAATCTGCTATAATCTTGAAATGATAGATAGAGATTCGATTGAAAACCTAAAAAGTAGACTTGATGTTGTTGATGTTGTAGGTGAGTATCTTGAGCTTAAAAAAAGTGGTGCAAACTTTAAAGCAAACTGCCCATTTCATGGAGAAAACACACCCTCTTTTGTAGTAAGCCCTTCTAAGCAGATATATCATTGCTTTGGGTGTTTAGCCCCTTATGAAGAGGTAAGAACTACAAAGGGTATAAAAAAAATAGAAGATATAGAAGTTGGGGATTTTGTTTTTGCTTCAAGTGGTAAAAAAACGGAGGTTATCAATGTCTTAAAACATAAACCACAATATCAAATGTTAAAGTTTAGAACTGACTTGATTGGTGAAGAGTCTACCTTTACAAAAAATCATGACATGATAGTAGTTTCAAAAGATAATGCAATCAAAAACCTTCCCTATATTCGAGTTGAAAAAACAAGACCTTTAAAGTTTTATGGAAGAATTAAAAAAAGACAATATATTAAACCTATAGAGATTAATAGCAAAGTAGTGTTGGCTTCTGATGTAAAAAAAGGGGATTATTTTTTATATCCTGTAGATAGAGATATAGTAAAAGATGAGTATTTAGACCTCTCAAGTTATTGGGAAAACAGTAAGCTTGGACCCATGATTAACAAGATAGAAAAAGTAAAATTTAGTGAAGAGTTGATGTGGCTTTTTGGTATCTATCTAGCTGAAGGTAGCACTTATCGTGGTGGAATTAAGTTTTCGCTTCATAGTGCTGAAATAGAGTATGCAAATAAGATAATAAAAATTTTAAGATCTTCATTTGATAAAGAAGCATCTTTATCTTTTCCAAAAGATAGAGATAACTCTCTTGAAGTTACTTGTTCAGGTACAAACTTAGAGTATATATTTAAAGCACTTTTCAATAAAGGGGCTGAAAATAAAAAATATCCATATAGTTTTAACTATTTAAAAATAGAACTTAGAGAAGCACTTTTAAAGGGCTTAATGGATGGAGATGGTTGTTATAGCCGTCGTACTTATACAACTATAAGTAGAGAGTTAGCTTATCTTTTAGTTGATCTATCTATTAGTTTGAAAAAAATACCATCGCTTTATAAGAGTAAAAAATATATTGATAAAAATGGTATTAATCATAAGCAATGCTATAAGTTACTTTTTTATAAAAGAGAGTCTTTAAAAGGTTTTTTCCAAGAGATTGAGGGTCTACAATATCTCTTTATGAGAGTAAAAGATATAGAAGATAGTGCTGATGAAGAGTTGGTTTATGATATTACAGTTAAAGATAGTAGTCATACTTTTTTAACAAAAAGTTTTTTAGTTGGAAACTGTGGAGTAGGTGGAGATAGTATAAAGTTTGTTATGGAGTATGAGAAACTAAACTATCCTGAAGCCATAGAAAAACTTGCTGATAAGTTCAATGTAACTTTGAAATATAGTAAAGATGATAGAAAAAACTTTGTTCAGAAGAAGATTTTAGAGGATTTGAACTCATATTTTAGACGAAATCTTGATAAAAATACTAAAGCTAAAAAGTATCTTAGTGATAGAGGTATTTATGACTCTTCGGTTGAAAACTTTGAGATAGGATTTGCCCCTGATTCTGATCAAAGTTTATCCTTTATAAAAGGACAACAAGTTTCTTCTACTGAGGCATTGGAGTTGGGGATTATCGCTTTAAATGAGAGTGGTAGAGCTTATGCTAGGTTTATTGATAGGATAACTTTTCCGATATTTAATACAAATGGAAAGATAGTTGGATATGGTGGGCGAACTATCTCAAACCATCCTGCAAAGTATATAAACTCTCCTCAAAGTAAAATTTTTGATAAGTCAAGACTTCTTTATGGTTATCATAAGGCTCGAAGTTCAGTTGCGAAGCTTAATGAGATTATAGTTTGTGAGGGATATTTGGATGTTATTATGCTGCATCAAGCTGGATTTACAAATAGTGTAGCAACTTTGGGAACGGCTCTAACCCAGACTCACATACCTCTGCTTTTAAAAACTGGTGCTAGGGTTATAGTAGCTTATGATGGGGATAAAGCTGGTATTGTAGCTGCATTTAAAGCTGCTACAATGCTAAGTGGCAAGAGTGCAAAGGGTGGTGTTGTGATATTTGGTGATGGTCAAGACCCCGCAGAAATGGTGCAACAACATAAATCAAAAGAGTTAAAAGAGCTATTTTCAAAGCCTAAGCTTTTTGTGGAGTTTTGTTTTGAGCAGATTTTGGCTAAATACAATCTTAGTGACCCACTACAAAAAGAGGATGCACTTAAAGAGGCCTCATCGTATCTAAAATCACTCTCTCCAGTACTTCAAGATGAGTATAAATCATACCTAAGTGTAATCTTGCAGATAAATCAAAAACATATAGATGTAAATACAAACTATCAACCTCAAGACCAAACCAAGCTACACAGACGAGAAGATATAAGTGAACTTAGCATGATAAAGACTTTTTTGGCTCATCCTCATCTTATAGATACACTTTTAGATGTAGTTGGTGAGGAGATTTTTAAGGTGCATAAAAACGAGTTTATGCTACTTTTAAGAGATAAGTTAGACAATCCATATATCGTTGAAATCTCTTTACGAGATGATATAAAAGAGCTAAGCGAAGATGAGTTGACAAATCAGATAATAAAACAACTTATTATAAAAAACAGACAAAAACTTCAAATAGTTAAACAAGATAGAAGTATAGATTTTAATAAAAAGAGTTTTATATTAAGAAAAATAAATGAAAACATTAAAAAATTGCTAAAAGGAGAGTTGGTAACATATCAAGGTCTATAGATATATAAGTACATATATGATAATATGTACTTATATACAAAGGAGAAGTTATGTTGGAACTAGGAATATCTCAAGCTCAAACACAATTTACAAAGTTGTTAAATAAAACTGTATTGATTGTTGATAAAAAAGCTAATCATAAAAAAGCCGTTATACTACCTTATGAAGAGTATTTAGCACTTATATCTAGCTCTTATAAAAAAGATGATTTAGATAGTGGAAGTTTTTGTAAATTTGTTGGGATATTAGATGATGATTTTAAAACTGATGATTTAAAATATAGTGAAATAGTAAAATGAAGATTTTTCTCGATACAAATATTTTTCTCGATTTGATTTTAAAACGAGAAAACTTTAAAGAGTCTATGCAGATTTTAAATAGTGTAGAAAAAGGACTATTTGAAGCAGCGATTTTAAATATTACACTTTTAAATATTGACTATATTGCAAAAAAGCAAGTTAAAGATGTAAAAGAATTTTTAATGTTAGTAAATAGTATATGTACAATTATGGGTGCAGATAATGATTTGTTTAATCAAGCATTTAATATAGATAACAGTGATTTGGAAGATACTATTCAATATATGTGTGCAAAAAAATCCAAGTGTGATTTGATAATTACAAATGATAAGAGTTTTTATCATGTAGATATAGATGTGATAGATAGTAAAAAATTTGTAGAGAGATATTTATAATATGGGGAGTAAGTAGTATATGAGAGCTTTAGCACTATTTAGTGGGGGACTTGATAGCATGATTGCTGTTAAGCTTATGACGAGTCAAGGGATAGATGTAACAGCACTATTTATCGATGTTGGTTTTGGTAGTAGTGAAGATAAGAGTGAGCTTTTAAAATCTCGTGCAACTATGGTAGGGGCTGATTTTGAGATAATAAATGCTAGAGAGCAGTTTGTGCAAGATATACTTTTTAGTCCAAAGTATGGTTATGGGAAAAGCTTTAATCCGTGTATTGATTGTCATGCAAATATGTTTAGGATTGCTAAGGCACTTTTAGAAAAATATAATGCTTCTTTTATTGTAACGGGAGAGGTTATTGGTCAGCGACCGATGAGTCAAAGAGTTGAGGCTATCAAAAATGTAACAAAACTTGCTGGAGATGAAGAGGGTGGTTTGATACTTCGTCCGATGAGTGCGAAACTTATGACTCCTACATTGGCTGAAAAAAATGGTTGGGTTGATAGAGAGAAGCTTCTTGGGATTGAGGGTAGAAGTCGTGAGATACAGTTATCACTTGCAAAAGAGTATGGATTTGAAGAGTTTGAGAGTCCAGGTGGTGGGTGTCTTTTGACTGAGAGTGCTATGGCTTCAAAGATAAGAGATCATCTTGAGTTTGATGAGTTTGTAGTTGAAGATATAGATGTTTTAAAGTCTGGTCGGCATCTAAGACTTCCCGATGGTGCAAAACTTGTAATAGGACGAGATCAAGTTGACAATGATAGACTAGAAAAGGTTGAAAATCCTAAATATCTATTTGCAAAAGCAAATGATATTTCAGGACCTTTAGCACTAATCTCACATGATAGTAGTGATGATGATAAGATATTGGCAGCAAAGCTTATCTTGAGCTACACAAAAGCTCCAAAAAATGAAGAGGGTTCAGTTTTGATAGGTGATGAGGTTATTAAAGTTGTTCCTTTTGATACAAAGATGGAAGCTCATAAATATTTTGTGGTGAAACAATAATGAAAAAAGATCTATTTGCTCATAAGTCAAAGAGCTGGGATATGAAAAGCCTAAGAGTTGAAAATGCAAAATCTATAGCAAGTGTGATAGTTGAAAATATAGATTTGAAAGATGATATGCACCTTGCTGATTTGGGTGCGGGGACAGGATTGTTGAGCTTTTTCTTATCTCAAAAAGTTTCTAAAATTACTGCACTTGATAACTCAAAATCTATGCTAGAGGTCTTTGAAAGTAAAAAAGATGAGTTTTTATGTGATATAGAGATTGTTGAAATGGATATATCATGTCAGAAGTTGGATAAAAAATTTGATGGTATTGTTTCATCTATGACTATTCATCATGTTAAAGATACAAAAAAACTTCTACAAAACTTACATGATATGCTTGAAGATGGTGGCTTTATAGCTTTGGCTGATTTAGAGAGTGAAGATGGCTCATTTCATAGCGATAATGAGGGAGTTTTTCATTTTGGATTTGATACAGAGGAGTTGTTAAAAATAGCTAAAGAGGTAGGCTTTAAAGATCTGAAAGTTTTTGAATCTGGAAAGATAGATAAACCTCATATGGAGTTTATCGTGTTTTGTTTGGTTGGATTTAAATAAGAGTATCTTTTAACCAAAACATGTAGATACTCATAAGTCCTATCAGCTTTTTGATTTTGGTTTGTGCTTTTTGTTGTATGAAATTTTTTATACTCTTTTTTAACTAAATGATAGTCGCCATATTTTTGCATGGTATTTTTTATAAACTCTTTACTCATTAAGCCTTCGTTGTTGTAGCTTAAAAATATATAGTTAAAGTTTGCATTTTTGATGAGGTTATTAAAGGCTTGATTTGTATGTCTTTTTTGGGCATAGAGTGATCTTGTGTAGGTTGGTCTTACTCCTGTTATTCCGTATGGGATAAACTCATCATATATTGAGATAGTATTTAGTATGTGATAGTTTGAGCCATATTGTCTTTGGTTGTATGGTGGGTCTAGGTAGAGGATGTCACCTTGGATTTGTTTGATAAGAGTGTCGCTGTTTTGATTGTAAACTATATGAGTATTTGGGCTTAATTCAAACTTTGCTGGAGTTAGTATCAGTTTCTTTTGAGCAGTTTTTTTAAGAGTTTTTAAAAATGCACTGTAAATTGATGCTGTATTTGCAACGCTATCTGCATTTTCTATAAGTGAGGCTAGTAAAAAGTAGTATGTATTTTCATCTATAAAGGATGTTTTTCTCCAAAGGTTAAGTTGTGTTCTTATGGTGTCTATTTTTTTGCCGTTGTAGTCACTAAAATATAGTCTTTGGCTTCCACTTCCTTTGCAATAGTGTCTATATATAAAACCATCATCTTTTAATGTAAGAGAGTTTAGCTCTTCTATTAGCTTAGTTTGATTTTTTATAGCTTTTGTATTGCCAATATAGTTTTTGTTTAGGATATAGCTGTAATGCTCGATATCATTGGATATGAGTTGTTTTACTTCATTTTTAAAAGATTTTCCAACTGCTCCACTTCCCGCAAAAAGGTCACAAAAAACTTTTTGACTCAAATCATCTCCAACAACTTTTTTAATCTCATGTTTTAAAAAAGCTCTTAGTCTATGTTTTGAGCCTATATAGTTCAATATTATTTCATATTTTTAAAGCTGATTGGTACTTCTAAGTCCATCTCTCTAACACATGCCATACAAGTTTGCAAATTATCAATAGATTTTGATGTAACTCTTACCTCTTCGCCTCTTATCTGGGCATTTACTTTTAGTTTTTTTGTTTTGAACTCTTTTACTATTTTTTTAGCATTTTCTGTGTCAAGTGTATCTCTTATAGCTAGAACTAGCTTGATATTTCCACCACCTATGGTATCTCGGCTATGTTCATTTACTGCTTTTGAGCTGATACCTCGCTTGATGATTTTTGCTATGACTATATCCATAATAGCTTCTACTTTGTTGTCTGTTGTTGAAGTTATAGTGATGCTTTTTCCAGATTCACTGTAAACAATATCAGCCATTACACCTTTAAAGTCATATCTTGAGCCTACTTCTCTTTGTGCTTGGTCGATTGCATTTTTCATCTCTTGTTTGTCAAATTCTGCAGTTATATCTAAACTATGTTCTTTTGCCATGTTAAACTCCTATATTTTTTATATTGTAGCACATTTAGGACAGATACCAATTAAAACTATTGAACTTTTATCTAGTTTATAGTTACTTATTGATGATGCTTGATTTATAAATGAAGAAGTATCAAGCTCAATATCTATAATGTCATCGCACTTTGAACATACTATATGAGAGTGTTCTTCTTTTTTTAGCTCATATAGATTTTTTTGGTTTGGGATTTTTACTTCACTTAAAAAAGATTTATCTCTCATAGTATGAATATTTTTATAAATAGTTGCAAGAGATAGTGTTGGAAACTTCTCTCTTAGTGCTTCATATAAAGAGTTGATATTCATATGACCATAGGTTGAAAGTATTTTTACTATCTCTAATCTTTGAGGAGTAACTTTTAGGTTGCTATCTTTTAGTCTTGATATATTTTTCATACAAATATTATATATAAATTAACTTAAAGGACAAAAATTATTATTTACTAAAAGTTATTTAAGATTCTTTATGATAGAGTTCTCTTAAGGATAAAAATTATCCAATAAATATTAGGGAGAAGTTATGAGACAGTATGAATCATACAGATGTAATAAGTGTGGAAATATAGTTGAGGTACAAAGTGTAGGTGGAGGTGATT
>DQSO01000088.1 GCA_015663225.1 Campylobacterales bacterium | reverse complement strand
AGGGTGTTTTTGGAGATGACTTCTACTTAGAAATAATGCGACACGGTATAGAAGATCAACACTTCATTGATAGCCAAATCATTCAGCTATCTCGTGAAACTGGTGTAAAAATCATAGCAACAAATGATACTCACTACCCTACACAAGACTATGCTGATGCTCATGAAGCATTTATGTGTATCTCTATGAATAAAGAGTTTGATGACCCAAAAAGACTACGACACTCAGTACACGAGTTTTTCCTAAAATCACCACAGCAGATGCATCAACTCTTTGCAGACATACCAGAAGCACTAACTAATACTTTAGAGGTTGCCAATAAATGTAACTTAGAGATAAAACTAGGAAACCCTACTCCTCCAAATTTTAAGTTTGTAAAAGAGTATGCTAAAGCTGATGGAGTTGATTATGACAACGATGCAGATTATTTTGTATATAAGTGTAAAGAGGGACTTAAAAAAAGATTAGAATATGTAGATGAAAGTAAATTTCAAGAGTATTGGGATAGGTTAGATTTTGAGATGGATATTATTAATAGTATGAAATTTCCAGGCTATATGCTTATTGTTTGGGATTTTATAAAGTACTCTAAAGATATGCAGATACCAGTGGGACCAGGAAGAGGCTCTGCTGCTGGAAGTTTAGTTGCTTATTCATTGGAAATAACTGATATTGACCCTATGAAGTATAACCTACTTTTTGAGAGATTTCTAAATCCTGAACGGGTAAGTATGCCTGATATTGATATTGACTTTTGTCAAAAAAGAAGGGGTGAAACTATAGACTATGTTGTAAATAAATATGGTAGAAACAATGTAGCACAAGTTATAACCTTTGGTAAACTTCTTGCAAAGGGGGTTATCCGAGATGTTGCAAGAGTTATGGCAATGCCCTATGCCCAAGCTGATAAGATGGCAAAACTTATCCCTGATGAACTAGGTATCAACCTTGAATCAGCTTATGAGAAAGAACCAAAGATAAAAGAGCTAATAAACTCAGACCAAGCAGCGAAGAGAGTTTGGGAGTTTGCACTAGCACTAGAGGGGCTAAATAGAAACTCTGGTATGCATGCAGCTGGAGTTGTACTAAGCAATGAAGAGCTATGGCATAAAGCACCACTATATAAACCAACAGGTGAAAATGCTTCATATATAACTCAATACTCACTAAAATATCTTGAAGATGTTGATCTTATAAAGTTTGACTTTTTAGGACTAAAAACTCTAACAGTTTTAGACAATGCAATAAAACTTATAAAAAAAGGTTATAACGAAGATATAAACTTTAACAAGATAGATGTAGATGATCCCAAGGTATATGAACTTATACGAAGTGGTGCAACTATTGGTCTATTTCAGATAGAGAGTGATGGTATGCAGTCACTAAATGAACGACTCTCTCCAGATAACTTTGAAGATATTATTGCTGTCTTAGCACTATATCGTCCAGGACCTATGGAGAGTGGGATGCTTGATGACTTTATCGAAAGAAAGCATGGACGAGCAGAGATAGAGTATGTCTTTGCTGAACTTGAACCAATCCTTAAACCAACTTATGGTGTTATCGTCTATCAAGAACAGGTTATGCAGATAGTTCAAACTATAGGTGGATTTAGCCTTGGTGGTGCAGATGTTGTAAGACGAGCTATGGGTAAAAAGATAAAAGAGGAGATGGATAGACTAAAAGCAGAGTTTGCTGATGGAGCTGAGAAAAAAGGCTTTCACAAAGAAACAGCCCAGGAACTTTTTGATCTAATCGTTAAATTTGCAGGATACGGTTTCAATAAATCTCACTCAGCTGCATATGCGATGATAACCTTTCAAACTTCATATCTAAAAACATACTACCCAGCTGAGTTTATGTCAGCACTCCTAACAAGTGAGGCTGACAATACAGATAAAGTAGTAAAGTATGTAGATGAAGTAAAACGACTAGGAATTGAGCTTTTACCTCCTTCTATTGCACAAAGTTTGATTGAATTTAGTCCTTCATATGATAAGGATATCGATGCGATACTTTTTGGTTTAGGAGCTATTAAAGGCGTTGGAAGTAAAGCCGTTGAGTCTATCTTAGAAGCTAGAGAGGAAGAACCTTTTAAAGATATAAGTGATTTTATAGCAAGAGTTGACACTTCAAAAGTAAATAAAAGAGTTTTAGAAGCATTGATAAAATCTGGAGCTATGGATAGTTTTGGATACTCTCGTCGTGCCATGCTAGATCAAATCGAAGCTATAGTAACAGCAGCAGCTGAAGTAAATAGAGCAAAGAAGATAGCGGTTAACTCTCTTTTTGGAGATAGCCAAGAGATGACAACTATGAATATTGAGATAGAACAACTAGAAGAGTTTGAACCAAAAATAATCCTTGAGTTAGAAAAAGAGACTTTAGGATTTTATGTATCAGGTCACCCACTTGATCAATACCGAGAACAGATAAGCAAGATAAAATATACTCTATCAAGTGAGTTGGATGAGGTAGCTGATGGCACTAAAACACTATTTGTTGGAAAAGTAGAGAGTATTACTCAAAAGATAAGTAAAAAAGGTAATAAGTTTGGTATCGTCACTCTACTTGACTTTCATGGGAATATTGAAATCATGGTATTTGAAAAGACTCTTAGAGAGATTGAACTACTTGGAAGTGATAAACCTATTTGCTTTAAAGTAGCTATTAGTAAAGATGATCAATTTACAAGGATAAAAGTTTTAAAAGTTTTAGAGTTAGACAAGGCACAAAAAGAGAAAACACAGATAAAAAAAGTAGAAAAAATAGTTCCTAAAGACCCTATTTTTGTAAAAATAGAGATAACTGACGATGATACAATTTTACAAAAACTATTTGCACTTCTAAAAGCAAATCCAGGGTCTCGTCCACTTACACTCATACTATCTTCTAAACTAAAAGATGTAGTAATACAATCACAAATATCAGTCAATGAAACCGTTATCAATGAACTAGAAAATATACAGGAGTTAAAAGTAGCTTCATAAACTACTTTTATATTATTTGTTTGCTTTATATCTTTAATAAGAGTTGATTAACTCTTCAATCACCTTTGATACCTTTAAAACTGAGTCTATCTCAACATACTCTCTAATTGAGTGGGGAAAGTAGATATTTGGTCCTATAGAAGCAGCTTCCATGTCTGGAAACTTATCAACTATCACCCCAGCTTCAAGCCCAGCATGGATAGCTACAAAATCACTTTTGTCAAAATGTTTCAAACTAACTTCTTGCACTCTTTTAGCAAAATCTCCAATATTTGGTTTCCAAGATGGAAATTCATGCTCCAACTTATATACAAATCCAAAAACTTCAAGCTGACTTATCAACTCTACTTTTACTCTATCCATATCTTCACTACTCATAGCACGAGGAAACAGCTCAACATAAAAGCTATCCTCTTTACTCTCTACAATAGCTAGATTTGTACTTCTTTGCACTATATTTAACTCTTTATTGTAACTTCTAACTCCACTATGCATAGAGTTTAAAAATGATATTATCTCTTTACTTTGTGTGATATATTTCATAGGTTGAGTATCAACTTTAGTAACTTTTATATCACTATTTCCAACCATATCTTCTTTAGAAACAACAACAACTTTTACATACTTTGGTATCGAGTTATTAGCCTCTCCACCTTTAAAACTACTTATCATGCAAGAGTTATCATGCAGAAAATAAGCCATCTCTTTTATTGCATTTTTTATATCTTTATCAGCATCAACTCCACTATGCCCACCGATAAATCCAACTGTTTCAAGCTCGTAAGTCTTCCAATCTCCCTCTACTTTTTCATAAGTTATAGGTTTACTACAAAGCATTTCAACTCCACCAGCACACCCTACAAATATATCCCCCTCCTCTTCACTATCAAGATTTAAAAGGTATTTTGATTTTAACTCTAGGTTTAGATTGGTTGCCCCTATCAATCCTACTTCCTCATCACAAGTAAAAAGTAGTTCGATATTATCTTTTCTTTCAAGTAAATCTAACATAATCGCACAACCTATACCATTATCTGCACCCAACGATGAGTTTTTTGCTTGAAGTATATTGCCCTCTTCTACTAGCTCTATCTCAGGAGCATCCCCCATACAAACCATATCATAGTGAGATTGCAAACATATTTTTGGATCTCCTTTAACTACTTGTATATTTCCTACATCATCAGTAACTACTTTTGCCCCTGTCTTTTTACAATATGCTATAAGATACTCTTTAAACTTCTCTGCCTTAAAACTACAATGCGGTATTTTGCAAATTTCTTTAAATATCTCTATTATCTTCCTACACACTATCATCTCTTAATCTCTTTACCTCACATAACTCTAAGCCTAACTTTGAAGAGATAGTCTCATCGTCTAAAATATCCAATAAACTTAGAGCTATAGCTCTCTTCTGCTTTAACTTTCCTTTAAGTTTTCCTTTTTCAATACCTTTTTCTTCACCTTCAAGATATAGTGGATCACTCTCTTTTTCTCTTCTATATTGTAGAGTTTTTGTTGTAGTTTTTTAAAAAGTTTATCTATATCTTTTACATTACAGAGTATTGCTATGATATTATCTGCTATATCATCACTCTCTAAAAGTACCCTGCAATCAAACTCTCTTATATCTTTTACTTCATAAGTATACTCTAAGTTTGTTGATTTTATATAAGAGGGTGTTTTTAGATTGTATCTCTAAGTGAAAGAGTGTGTTATCTTCAAGTCTTGTTAACAAATCTACTCTTCTCTCTTCAACTTGAGGGAAACCACTCTCTAATATCTCTTTTATATTTTGATTGACTAAGAGTTTTATAAGAGTTTTTGGTACACCTTGAAATAGTTCTCTTAGGCTTCTGTCGTAGATAAATGGTTCTT
>DQSO01000026.1 GCA_015663225.1 Campylobacterales bacterium | reverse complement strand
TCTCTGGTCCATATATCTCTATAACTCTACCTCTAGGAACTCCACCAATTCCTAAAGCTATATCAAGCCCTAGACTTCCTGTACTTATAGACTCTATCGGTTCAAATTCTTTATCACCAAGTCGCATAAATGCACCTTTACCAAATGCTTTATCAATCTGTTTTATAGTTAAATCTAGTACTTTTTTCTTGTTGTCATCCATCGTTATCTCCTTGAGTTATTTTTAATTTTGAAGAAGTTTAGCAGAATTTTTTTTGTATATTGTGAAAATATGTCAAAATGAAATATTTATTTTTTTAGACTATCACTTATCTCTTTAACAATCTCTTCATTTTTTCTATTCATGATAGACTGATTGTATGCTCCAGCTCCCTTTTGTATGAAGCTTTGAAGGTTTATTATCTTTTGTTTTAGTAGTTTAACTTCATCATCACTATTTTGGTTATCACTTATCTCTAATTTTGATTTTAAAAGGTTATTTTCTCGTATAAGCTCTAAGTTATGCTCATCAACCGTGATAGATTTGGTATATTTTAACTCATCTTCAAGTTTTTTTACATTCGCTTGAGTGGCTTTTAGTTCAATAGAGAGGTTATTTCGTATCTCTATAAGACTATCTATATCTTTTTGTTGTGTTTGGGTCTTTTGGATTAGAAGCCTATTTTCAACCTCAAGAGAGTTAAATTTTTCTTGATACTCTTGTGTAATAGTGTTAAAAAAACTCTCTAACTGTGTGACAAAAAATGTCTTTTTCATAGAGAGTTTTTTAGCTACTTCTTTCATGATCTACCTTTGACACTCCGATGTAAATCGTATATCAGCATTCTCACTATCTCCACCCTCAGCTCCATCAGCACCAAGAGATATAAAGTCAATATTTCCACTATCATATATGTATATATAAGGATTTTTCCAAGGATCAACAGGAGTTTTACCATCAAGATAACCACCGCTTGGATAGGACTTGTATCTGCTCTCATCAGGATTTGATACAAGTGCATTAAGCCCTTGTTCTGTTGTTGGATAAGCTCCATTGTCAAGTTTAAAGTTTTTCAAAGCATCTTTTAAAGCATTCATCTGTATACAAACAATCTTTTTCTTTGCCTTATCTGCTTGTCCCATAAGTTTTGGTAAAACCAAACCAGCAAGAAGTCCTAAAATAATGATAACAATCATAATCTCTATGAGTGAAAAACCTTTTCTCATTTTTAATATTTCCTTATTAAATAATTTGAACTATTATAGGTTAAACACCCTTAAGGGAGACTCTTTTATATTTTTTCTATTAATATGATATTAGAAAGTTATGTAGGTTTTGTGTAGTGGTTTGTAAGGTTTTTGTAACATTTCTCACATCTTAATCAAAAATCCAATAAAATAGAGTATATTTAAATAAACAGGATATTTTTTGCAAAGAAAAGCTGTCGTACTTCTTATCACACTTGGATTTATTGCTATTATAACTATGCTTGTTTTGCATACTGTATCTTTGACTAAACAAAGTTTTGATGAGTTGTTAGATATAAAAGCAGAAAACCAGATGATGCTTTTGATAACTAACTTTGAAGATATACTTAAAAAACAAAATGCAAAGGATTTTAGAGATAACTTTATGGATCAAGATATACCTATTATAGATAGTAAAAGTGGTCTTAATGTTACTGTTCATTGTAAAGATTTAACTACAAGATTTAATCTAAATAAACTATTATCATGTATAATTAAAACTAACAACACACAGTGTGCAAAACCGATAGTAAACTATCTTGATAAAAAAGAATTAAGTGATTATTATCTATTTTTAGAGATGTTAAAAGACACATATGATATAGATCACAAAGAGGGCTTAGGTGGTAGTGAATTGGCTATTGAAGATATGGATTTTCAAGAGGGAAATATAACATCATTTAAGACTATAAGCAGGATAAAAGATGAATATTTTAAGCTTTTAAAAGATCCTAAAGTTTTAGATATTACTAAAGAAGATTTTGAAAAAGTATTTTATTTTTATGAAGAAATATATAAAGATAACAATCTCACAACTCCACCAAATCAAGAAGTTTGTTTAAGTCTAGGATACGAAGAGAGCAATCAAGAGTGTCAAGATAGTTTTAATACTGTAGTAAATAGTTCAAATAGTAAACCTTATGATACAAATAAAACAAAAAGTTTGATACAATGTTCGATTAAACTATATAATGGTGATAATATAAATCAGACTACATTTAAGTATAACTTGAGTGATAAAAATAAAGAAAAAAAACTAGAGAGCATAGATGAATTTTTTTAGCAAAGACAATGGGAAGATACTGTTTTTTACAAAAAATAGCCCAAAATATTTTACAGGTAGCTATAGCATCATACTCTCACCGCAGTTTTACTGGGTAAAAAGAGTAGAACTACCTGTTACTAGTGAGTATAAAGCTAAAAAACTTGCACCTTCTATCTTTGAAGGATCTCTTCCACATGATAAGTTCGAATATACAGTAAAGTTTGAAAAAGAACGAGGAACATTTATACTTATTGCATATGATAAAGAAGAAATCTTTGCACAAATAAAAAAGAACTTTTTTTCAAGTGCAAAGATTTCTGGGATATATTTCGCACAATACGAACTAGCTAATCTTGAAACTTGTATCGCTATAGATGATATTATATCTCTTGGAAATGTTGATGGGCTTCTTATACAAGTTCCATCACGATGTGTTCAATCAGAAGAGAATATTAAGAAATATCTACCTAAAGTTACTCTATCATCAAAAAAAATAAAATATGAAAATATTGGTACACTCTCGGCAGATGCAAATCTTTTTATACCTTATTTTGCTATGTTTGCTTTTTTAATATTTTCTCAACTATTCTC
>DQSO01000104.1 GCA_015663225.1 Campylobacterales bacterium | reverse complement strand
TTTAGAACAAAGTTGAATGATGCTCAAATAGTTATTATCACTCAAGTATGCCTCTAATGTATCTTGTATAAGAGCTTGTTCTTTTTTATCTAACTTTCCATCTTTATTTTCATCATACATACTTAGTGTAGATACAAAACTCTTGTTAAATTTCCATGTGATATTAAACTGAGTAAGATTATCTTTAGATATAACTTTTGTATCAACTAAAACAATAGGAGCTTCCATACTACACATAGGACAGCTATATAAAAAACTACTAAGAAGTAAAAAAAGTGATAACAACCTTTTCAGATTCTACTCCTAAGTTTTAAAACAAGCATAAATATTGCCAAACCAAGACTACTAACAAGTATGATACTAGCTCCACTTGTCAAGTCATAAGTATAAGATACCCAAAGACCGATAATTATAAAAAAGGTAGATACCACACTTGAGACTATCATCATACTCCAAAGTGAACTAGAGATATATTGAGCTATATAGATAGGTATTGTTAAAAGTGCTATGACAAGTATAAGACCAACAACTTTAATCGCCCCAACAACTGTAAGCCCTGATAGTATAAGTATAACTGTATAAAAAAGCTTAACATTTATCCCTCGTAAAGAGGCATATTCACTATCATAAGATACTGCTAAAATCTCTTTATAAAAAATAGTTACAGTGGTTACAATAATAAATAAAAGTGAAGATATAAAGTAGATATCATCACGACTAACTGCGATAATAGAGCCAAAAAGATAACTCATCAAATCCACATTGTACCCATCAGTCATATCAACAAATACAATACCAATAGCCATACCAACTGCCCAAATAAGACCTATAAAAGTATCAAGTTTCTCTCTTTGTGAAAAAGTTACAACTGCTATCAAAATAGAGGCAAATATCGCAAACAGTGTTGCACCAAAAAATATAGGTATTCCAAAAAATATCGCCATTCCAATACCACCATAACTAGCATGAGCAATACCACCTGCTAAAAATGTCATACGATTTACTACTATAAGTGAACCAATAATACCCGCACTTATACTTACTAAAATACCTGCTATAAGAGCATTTTGCATAAATTCATATTCTAAAATCTCTAACATTTACACTGCCCCATTAGCTCTAAAAGTTCAACTTCACAAAAGTGACCGTCAGTAAAAAACTTCTTTTTTTGCTCTAAAATATTGTTATGCATTACAAGAGTTCTATTTATATATGCAACTTTTGAAGCATACTTCAATATAACCGAAATATCATGACTAACTACAACTATAGTTTTATCTCTGTTTAACTCTTTTAAAAGTTCATAAATATCTTTTTGTCCACTTGCATCTATATTTGATGTTGGTTCATCTAAAAGTAGGATTGATGGATTGTTAAAAAGTGCGCGAGCTATCATAACTCGTTGTCTTTGCCCTCCAGAGAGTGAACCTATCCTTTGATTATATTTTTTATCTATTCCAACATTTGTTAAAACTTCCAAAGCCTTTTGTCTATTTTTATTTGAACTATTATAACCCATCATTACAACATCGATTACTTTTATAGGAAAGTTTGTATTTACATCTGTATTTTGAGGTACATAACCTATATCATCTGATGAACTAATAGTTCCTTTTTTAGTTTTTATGATAGATAATATAAGTTTTAGTAGTGTAGATTTTCCACCACCATTTGGTCCAATAATCGCTAAGAAATCTCCTCGATAAACACTTAGGTTTATATCTTCAAGCACTACTTGTTTCTCATACGAAAATGAGAGGTTAGATACTTTCAAAACTTCCATATCTGTTATTGTGCTACTGCATTTGCAAGTTTTATAAGATTTTCACTCCACTTTGGATTTAGTGGGCTAATCTTTAAAACTTTTATTTTTAACTCATTTGCTATCATTTTAGAAACACTATCAGAAAATTCAGGAGCTGTAAGTATCGCTTTTACACCATGTTTTTTTGCCTCTTTTAGTATCTTTACTATGGTCTTTGGATTTGGATTTTTACCATGAACTTCTACTGCTACTTGAACTAAGTCATACTCTTTAGCAAAGTATCCCCAAGCTGGATGAAAGACCATAAATCTACTCTTTTTAGGAGTCTCTTTTAAAATCTCTTTTATCTTTTTATCAGTATCTATTGTATTTTGTAAAAACTTTTTATAATTATCTGCATAATACTCTTTGTTTTGTCTATCTTCTAAAATTAGAGCATTTAGTATGTTTTCTCCAATATCTTTAATATTTCTAGGAGTAGTCCAAATGTGAGGATTTTTACCCATTTTTTCAATATTGTTTGAGATATTAATAATTTTCATATCTTTGTTACCAGCTGCAAACTTATCTAACCATACATTTTCAAACTCAATTCCGATACTAAAATATAAATTTGCACTCTGTATATCTTTCATTTGAGATGGTTTAGGCTCATAAGTATGAGGCGAATGACCTGGTTTTACCATAAGTGTTATATCGACCTTGTCGCCACCAATAGCTTCAACAAAAGACTTTTGAGGTAAAATACTAACAACAACATTTACTTTTGCATATATAGCTGTAGTAGAGAATAAAAGTACCAAAATTAATTTTATCATGTAGAACCCTTTAATTAAACTTAGTTATAATAACTAAAAAAGGATTAATAGATGAAAAAAATCGAAGCAATAATAAAACCTTTTAAACTTGATGATGTAAAAGAGGCATTGATTGATGTTCAGATTGAGGGCATGACTGTAAGTGAAGTTAAAGGTTATGGTAGACAACAGGGGCATTCTGAGCTTTATCGTGGGGCTGAGTACATAGTTGAATTTGTACCAAAAGTAAAAGTTGAAATTGTTGTTAGTGAGGCTTTTGTAGAACCCGCAGTAAATGCTATAAAAAATGCAGCAAAAACAGGAAAGATTGGTGATGGAAAGATATTTGTATCAGCAGTCAAGAGAGCTATTCGTATAAGAACTGGAGAAGAGGATAAAGAGGCACTATAATTGATTATTGAAAGTTTAAAAATATTTTTAGGGGATTTAAAGAGTTCTTCAAAAGATTTATTACCTATTATTCTCGTTGTTGCATTTTTTCAAACTTTTGTTATACAAAGTATGCCTAATAATCTTACATCTATAGTTATAGGTCTATTTATAGTTGCCGTTGGACTTGCACTTTTTATAAGAGGTTTGGAACTTGGTATTTTTCCTATTGGGGAAAACCTTGCTATTGATTTTGCTAAAAAAGGGTCGCTCTTTTGGCTCTTGCTATTTGCATTTACTATAGGATTTGCTACTACAGTCGCTGAACCTGCACTTATCGCTATCGCTGATAAAGCTGCGACTATTAGTGATGGTAAGTTTGATG
>DQSO01000084.1 GCA_015663225.1 Campylobacterales bacterium | reverse complement strand
CTCCAGAGTTTACAAAACTAAAGACTAAAACAGCGACCATAAAAAAGAGAGCAAACCCTAGTTTCATAAAATCTACAGCACTACCTTTAGCTGCAACCTTTTCCATCTTTTTAATTGTTTGAATTTCCATAATATCCCTTTTAAAATATATCTAAGTATACACCCATTATTCTTTATTAATCTTGTAGTTTTGTTGCAAATTTGTAAATTGCCATGCCATAGTTTGTTGAGTTATTATAGGTAGTTATAATTTGCATATTTTTTAAACCAAGCCATAGTTCATGATGAGTTGTATCACGAAGTTGAAGAAGAGTTGCAGTTTTTTGAGTGAAAGGTTGTCTAGGATTGATGCCATGGTTTTTAAGTTTTGAAAGTGAATATATTTTGTTATATCCAGTTTCCAATCCTTTGTATCTTTTTCCTTTAAATGAAGCTCTAATAGCTACTTGTCTATCTACTTCCCATCCATTTTGATACATAAAGTTAGCAATTGTTCCTATGCAATCTTCTAAATCAAATAGATCTTTTTTACCATCATTATTAAAATCAACTCCATATTTTCTATGAACTGAAGGGAGTTGTTGTACACATCCCATAGCTCCAGCAAATGAGCCATATTGTTTGAGTGGATTCCAACCTTTTTCATCTGATAGAGTTAAAAATTCATCAAGTTCATATTTGAAAAAATCTTGTTTTCTATTTTTATGAAAAGCTAAAGTTGTGAGTGCATCAAAAATATTACTCTCTCCTGTATAGTTTCCAAAGTCACTCTCTATGGCTATAAAAGCAGCAATATACTCTTTTTCCACATGATAGATATTTTCAGCTCTACTAAGTGTATCTTTATACTCAACTAAAAATTTTCTTGCTCGTTTTAGTTTTGCATTGGTGAGTATATGCTTTTTATAAGTAGTCCAACTAGCATCACTTTTATATGAACTTATTGGCGAGTTATAAATCTTTAAAATATTTGGTTTAAATTTTGCTTTTAAAAATAACTCTTGATTTGCTGTAATTGGTTTAGCGCATGAACTTAGTAGAAGTAGAAATAATGCTACAGAAAAAACTCTTATCATGTAGAAAATATCTCTCTTAAAAACTTTAGTGCTTTTTTGATACTACCATATATCTTCATCTAACTCCTTTTTTTGCTAATATTCCAGCTAGTACAATCAATACAGTACCAACAATTGTAAGTGAAGTAGGCAAATCATCACCTAGTAAAACTCCAAAAAATATTGAAAATGGGATTATTGAGTAGCTAATAGTTCCTATAAGAGTAGGGTTTGGGCTACTGTATCCTTTTGTTAAAAACCATTGTGATAGGGTTGCTGTAAATCCTATAAATATGATGAGTACCCATGCTTGATTTGAGGGCATTACAAACTCTTTTATCATGTCGCTTTCTATATAAGGAGCTAGTAAAAATAGAAGTGCTGGGGCTACAGTTCCCATACCCATAAATGCTAAAACAATCACTCTTGAGTCATAAATATGTTTTATTTTTCCTATTGTTACATAAGCAGCAGCAGCAAAAAAACCACCAGCTACTCCTAGTATATATGATGAATTAAAGTCTAAATTTGCTGGTTTTGTTACAAGTATTACTCCTAAAAAACCAAGTATTACTGCAGATATTTGCAATATGCTCAACTTCTCTTTGAGTATAAAAAAAGCTAGAATTGTTATAAATATTGGCGAAGTTTTATTTAGTGTTATTGCATCACCAAGTGGCAGAGTTGTGATGGTGTAGAAAAATAGAAACATTGCTGTAAACCCAAATATTCCACGAAGTAGTAGCATATGAAGATTGTCTTTATCTATTGTTGTTGGAGTATGTTTTAGTGTGATAAGAATCAATAATACACCAATAAAGTTTCTAAAAAATACTATTTCTAGTGCTGCAAGTTCAGGGGCTAACATCTTTGCTATCGCTCCATTTAGAGCTGATAGCAAAGATGCCCCTAGCATATAAGCTATGCCATTTTCTAGGTTTTTTAACAACTATTTTGCTTTGAGTTGCCGTTTTTTATATGCTAGAGCTATTAAGATTACAACTATTGCTATTATCAAGTATAGATATTTTGGTATTGGCACTGGATCACCTGCTGCATATGAGTGCATACCTGAAAGATAGTAGTTTACTCCTACAAATGTCATAATGATTGATGAGTATGCCACTAGAGATATAGCGGCAAAGTTGTAGTAGTAGTTTTTACTCAAACTTGGTATAAATCTAATGTGTGAGAGTATAACATAGACTAAAATACTTATCCATGACCATGTCTCTTTTGGATCCCAACTCCAGTATCTTCCCCAAGACTCATTTGCCCAAACACCACCTAAAAATGTACCAATAGTTAGCATTGCAAGACCCATTATGACTGTCATTTCGTTTATTCTTGTAGCTTCGACAATACTCTTGTTTATCTCTTTGTTTTCACTATTTTTAAATAAGAACAGTATGAGTGTAAAAAATCCAAGTATCATAGATAGTCCTAAAAATCCATAACTAGCAGTTAGAATTGATACATGGATATCTAGCCAATATGATTTTAAAACTGGTACTAGGTTTGTTATTTGTGGATCCATCTCTGTTAGCATGGTAGTTAGTAAGACTGAACTAGCTAAAAGTGCTGTTAGTGCTGGAGCTAATATTGAGTATCTAGCAAAAGATAAACCTGCTAATCCTATAGACCATGATATATAAAGCATCGCTTCATAAGAGTTACTCCAAGGTGCATGACCTCCAATATACCACCTAATACCCATACCAATAGTATGTACAGCAAATGCTAAAAATATGATAAGTTGTCCAGTTGTAAATACTTTGGAGAGGTTGGCAGTTGTTCTTACCATCTTTGTAAATATTGCAAAAAGCAGGATTATTCCACCGATGAAATATACAAGAGCAAGTTTGTTAAAAAGACCAAGCTCTTTAAATGTTTTTTCAACTTTAAGCTTTTGTGGACTTGGGATTATATCAGCACCTATTTTCTCTTGGTAGATTCTTATAATCTTTATAGCTTGAGTTGCTTTAGTCCAATCCCCGCTTTTTTTAGCATCTTCAACTTGAGAGAAATAGTATAAAAATAGAGCTCTTATCCTTTTGGATTCCTCTTTTGAAAAACTCTCTATTGCCTCTTTTATGTTATACCACTTTTGATTTGTATCTTCTGCTTTTGGTATGATTTTTAAAAGTGTGCCTGTGTATATCATGTATGTGATATTTAGTCTCTCATCAACTTTTATAAGCTTTCTATCAAATGTATCTCTTTTTATAGGTGATTTTTGATGTGTTTTTTCAAGTTCGGCACTTAGTTTATATGGTGAAGTTTTGTTTGTAAAGTCAAAAAAGTCATTATAAGAAGCATATTTTGCATCATCAGATAGACCTAATAGTTTTTTTATCTTATCATGTTTTACAAGTATAAGAGGTATATCTTGCCAAAGTCTAGGAGCTGTCATCATGCCTAAAATCACTTGGTTTGCACTTAGGCCGTGTATAGATTTTCTTTTTGCAATCTTTAGTAAAATCTCATTTGAAAATGTATCAAGCAAGATGATACGACCATCATTTTTTTGTAAAAGTAGATTTCCAAAAGCTTCTGCATGGGCTTTGTCGTATGATGCGGCAACATCAAGAGATGATGCTTTTAGATTTGAAGTTGAAAATGAAAGTAAGATGATAAGTGCTAGGGATTTTAAAATAGTATCTCTTTGTACAAGATTTATTAGTTTTCTAAATCTACTCTTAGGGTTAAAAAGTGTTAAAATAAACCCAAGTGAGATAAGAAAATAACCTACATAAGTTAGAAGTTTACCCGGATCGTTATTTACTGAAAGAATTGTACCCTTTTCATCTCTATCGTAAGAGGATTGAAAAAATCTATAATCTTTATAGTCAAGAACATGATTCATATAGATATGATAGTCTAATTGGACATTGTTTTTTATATCAATAAGTTTTACATAACTTGCATATGATGATGGTGACATACTTCCAGGGTATCTTTTTAGTTCAAAATTATCAAGTTTTATTGAGTAAGGGATTTCAACAGTTTTTGCACCCCATTGGATGATAAAGTCAGTTCCTTTTATATTTATTTTAACTGGTACTCCTTGTGCACTTCCTCCGTGACCAAAAAGTATTATCTCTTTTGTTTCGCCTTTATAGTTAAGTGTTGCTTTGATGGCTGATTTTAACTTTTTTTGTTTTGGTTTGCTTACAAGAGTTCTTTTTCCTGATAGTAGATTTTTGATTGGAGTAAGTTTAAAAGTTCCAAAATCATACATCCTTTTTAACTCAAATGGATTAGTAGTTCCAGCTTTTAAAACACCACTTGCACCAT
>DQSO01000140.1 GCA_015663225.1 Campylobacterales bacterium | reverse complement strand
TATAAAAATAGACGATAAGTTTTTAAAAACTGCACAAGCACTTTCACACCTTAGCTACTCGTTTGGTCGGATTACAACATATACAACTCTTGGAGTTATGTTTGGAAGCTTAGGACAAGTTCTATCTTTTAACCATATGGGAAATGGTATATTGCTAGTAGTCGCAGGAGTTTTTATGCTTCTTTCAGGCTTATCACTCCTAGGCAAAATCAGATTTTTAAATATCATCGAACACTCTACAAGTAAAAGCAACTGGTATCAAGCAACTTTTAGAAAACTTATCCACTCAAAGACTCTTTATAGTTTCTTTCTTCTTGGTATGTTAAATGGTCTTTTACCATGTGGTTTTGTCTACTTCTTTGCAGTAACTGCGGCAAGTACTACATCTCCACTTTGGGGTGGAATTGTGATGTTTATCTTTGGTATCAGTACCCTACCTGCTCTATTTTCACTAGGATTTTTCACAGGACTTTTCAAGCTAACATCATTTAGAGACATCATGATAAAGATAGCTTCTATAGCAGTTATCGGCTACGGTATAGTTACTATTTACTATGGTTACCAATACATCACCGACCCTAGCCAGACACTACTTAACTGTCCTGCTTGTAAGGCAGACAAATAGTACCTTATCGCCTAACTATCATAAAAAAGAGTATTAAAAATATCAATATGAAGATAAAGTCTTATGATGAAGTAATAGTAACAGCACCTCGTTTTATGCCTAAATTTATGATAAATAATTTTATAGATAAAAACTCTTCATGGATAGATAAAAAGTTAAAAAACTATCCTAAAAAAATACTCTTTGATTTTATTGATGATGAAGAGTTTTTCTACTTAGGAGAAAGCTATAAACTCTGCATCCATCATGCAAAAAAAGATAGAGTCACTATCGATGATAAACAGATACATCTTCACACTAAAAAGCCACATGATAAAGAGTATAAAGAGTTAAAACTAACACAGTGGTACAAAACAAAATCTTTAGAGATATTTACAAAAATTATAAGAGATTATGAAATCTTGCTCGGCAAAAAAGTAACAACGATAAGAGTAAAAAAAATGACAACAAGATGGGGTTCATGCAACACTCAAAAAGCATATATAAATCTCAACCTAGAACTAATAAAAAAACCACTTGATTGCATAGAGTATGTCATCTTACACGAACTAGCCCACCTAACTCACCCAAACCATAGCAAAGACTTTCATAATTATGTTGCAAACTATATGCCAGATTGGAAGATTAGAAGAAAAAGGTTAACTGCACTTTAGGCTATCTATTAACTCTTATTTGTTACACTTTTGCGAATTAATAATTAAAGGAAGAGATAACATGAAAAAACTACTAACTATGCTTGCTCTTAGTGCTTCGCTTGCATTTTCAGCAACAACAATAGTAACAGTAAATGGTCACAAAATAACAGATACAATAGCTCCACAATATGCTAAAGCAGATAAAGCAGCGAAAGCTAAACTAAAACAACAACTGATAGAGGAAGAGTTAATCCTATCTTATGCATTAAAAAGCTCTGCAGTTAAAGATAAAAACTTTAAAAAACTTTATGATGCAGAAAAAACAAAGATAGAAAAAGCTTATAAAGCAAAGTTTAACAAATCACTAGATAAAGAGCAACTAAGAAACTTAAAAGGTGCGATTGCACTTCGTATACTACTAGCTAAAAAGGCTAAAGATATAAAAATTAGTGATAAAGATGCAAAAGAATTTTTTACAAAAAACAAGAAAAAATTTGACTTTCCTGATAGTATAGAGTTAGCAATAATTGACTCAAAAACTAAAAAAGATGCTGAGGCAATCTTGAAAAAACTTTCAAAAGCAAAAGATATTCCTGCAAAACTGATGGAAATAGCAAAGAGTAAAAAACAAAGAGGTTACCTTGGTTGGATTCCTAAAAAAGCTATGAAAACAGCGGTATTTAATAAAATATTTAAAAGTAAATCAGGAACACTTCTAAAAAAACCAATTCATGAAAATAAAATATACTCAGTTGTATATCTTGTAAACAAGAGAAAAGCTGGAAGTGCAAAGTTTGAAGAGGTAAAGCAAAACTTAAAAGGGATGTTACTTCAACAAAAAACAGCTGAATGGGCTAAGAAAAAAGTAGCCGAACTTAAAAAAACTGCTAAGATAAAGTAGATGTATATACTCTTTGAGGGGGTTGATACTAGTGGTAAAACTACTCAAATAGAACTTCTAAAAAAAGAGTATCCAAAATCTATAGTTACAAAAGAACCAGGAGGAACTCCTCTTGGTCTAAAAATCCGATCGATGATACTTCATAAGGGAGTATCTAGCCATATAACTGAGCTATTTTTATTTTTAGCCGATCGAGCTGAACACTTTGAAAAAGTTATAAAACCTAACTCTGATAGACTTATCATAAGTGATCGTGGATTTATATCTGGTATCGCTTATGCTCTAACAAATCATAAAGATTTAGAGTTAGACTTTCTACTAACACTAAACAAGTTTGCACTCTCTAACAAACTTCCTGATTTAGTGATACTATTTAAAACAAATAAAGAGCTTATAATCTCCAGAATAGGTGAAAAGCAAGAAGATATGATAGAAAAAAGAGGTATTGCCTATCTCCTACAAGTTCAGTCAAATATGGAAAAAGTTTTACAAAAACTTGATATAAACTATCACACAATAGACTCTTCAAACTCCATAGAAGATATACAAAAACAGATAAAGGCTCTAATAGATGATTAAAGCACCAAGAGGAATGAAAGATACTCTAACCCCAATGAGTGAGAAATATACTTATTTCATAGAAAACACTACAGCTATTGCAAAAAAATATGGTTTCTCATTTATCGAAACTCCTATCTTAGAAGAGACTGCTCTTTTTAAAAGAAGTGTAGGAGAGAGTAGTGATATAGTTGGTAAAGAGATGTATCAGTTTACAGATAAAGGTGGCAATGATGTTTGTCTTCGACCAGAGGGAACTGCTGGAGTTGTAAGAAGTTTTGTAGAGAACAAATCTGATCGTATTGGTGGAAAACATAAGTTTTTCTATTATGGTCCTATGTTTAGATATGAGCGACCACAAAAAGGTAGACTTAGACAGTTTCACCAGTTTGGTATAGAGAGTTTTGGAGATGAAAACTCTCTTGAAGATGTTAGCATAATAGTGCTGCTAAAAGAGATACTAGACTTTTTTGGAGTAAACTACGAGATAAAACTAAACTCTCTAGGTTGCATAGAGTGCATGACCCCTTATCATGCGAGATTGAAAGAGGAACTAAACAATACCGATGGTCTTTGTAGTGACTGTCAAAGACGAAAAGATACAAACCCTATAAGAGTATTTGACTGTAAAAATAAAGATTGTCAAACTCTGTTAAAAGATATTTCTAGACTAAATGAGTCTCTATGTAAAGAGTGTAGCACTCACTTTAACTCTATACAATCGATGCTAAAAAAACTAAATATCAACTATGAACTTGATGAAAACTTAGTAAGAGGTTTAGACTACTATAACAGGACTGCTTTTGAGTTTATTAGTAGCGATCTTGGTGCTCAAAATGCAGTAGCTGGTGGTGGAAGATATGATAAACTTGTTGAGTTTCTTGATGGTAAACCAACTCCTGCAATAGGTTTTGCGATAGGGATAGAGCGACTTCTTGACATGATAGAAGTTCCTATGACAAAAAGAGAGGGCTACTACTTTGGTGCTATAGATGAAGATGCAATAGAAGTTATATATACTCAAGCTACTATATTTAGAAAAGAGCATAAAGTAACTATATCGTACGATAAAAAATCACTCAAAGCACATCTAAAAGCTGCTGATAAAATAAATGCAAAATACTGTGCTATCATCGGCGAAGATGAATTAAAAGCAGATAAAATCTGGATAAAAGATTTAGAAGAAAAAATAGAAAGTTTAGTAGATTGCAAAGATATGGATTAGATATTTGGGGTGATGATAATTTTTTTATCGATAATGATCTTCTTAAAATCGACTATAAATCATCTCCTTCACTTTTAGAAATAACTTCAAAAATAAGAGAAAATAGTTCTAAAGGACCTCTTCTTCTTAGATTTCCTCATCTTGTAAAAAAGCAAATTGATAAACTATTTTGCTCATTTTCTCGTGCAAGTAGTGAACTAGAATATAGTGGAAATTTTAAAGCTGTATTTCCTCTCAAAGTAAATCAAAATCCAAATCTACTAAAACC
>DQSO01000001.1 GCA_015663225.1 Campylobacterales bacterium | reverse complement strand
TGCATAGAAAAAGAGCAAATATCCAATCAGGACTTAAAGTAAAAATCGTACTTAAAAAAGACCAAAGAAGTGGTATCCTAGAGAATCAAGATAACTTTTATCTTCTAAGTTTAGCATATCTTTAAAATAAGCCGAGGCATAGAGTGTATCAAATGGTTCTTTGATTGAGAGTTTATTTATCATGTAGCTTTTTGCGATAAATGGCTCTACTTTTGAAGTTGTAGCTATCTCATCTTTAGTTAAGCCTTCCGATTGATATAGGTATTTACTTGTTATAGTTATATCATTTTTAGTTACATATTTTAGACCTAAAAGATATGAGTGACCAGCACTTATCACTTTGGCAAAGTTGTCACTATCTCCTGTGTAAAAATCTCTGTTTATATCTTTTGTTGTTGGCAGATATAGAAGATCTAACATGATATTTTTTAGCTTAGTTTGAAAGCTTTTATTGTATTTGTAGTTTGCTAAAATACAGCCATCTTTTGCATTTTCAGGTTCTGTTTATCTTTGAAATAAGAGAAGTTTAGTAGTGCTTCATTTTGAGTTGTATTTTGAATATCTGAGCTACTATTTAAACGGTGATTTTACCATATATCATAACTGATTTTTCGTATAGGTTTTTATCAAGTGGAAGATTATCAACTGATGCTACATACCCTTTTTTATCTATTTCCACTAGGTCCTACGATAGCGATAAACTCTCCCTCGCCTATTTTAAGTGTTAAGATATTTAAAAAAGAGTTGTAAATATGTTATACTTAGCATATGTATAACATACTACTTGTAGAAGATGATAAAGTCCTTGGTGAGAGTTTAGAAGAATCCTTAAAAGAGGAGGGTTTTGGGGTAACTCTTGCAAAAGATGGAAATCAAGCACTTGATTTTACTTATGAAAATGAGTTTGATATATATATACTTGATGTTAATATTCCGCATATAAGTGGTTTTGAACTCTTAAATGAGCTTAGAGAGAGTGGAGATAAGACTCCTGCTATCTTTTTAACAGCTTTGACAAATACTAACTCTTTAAAACAAGGTTTTGATGTTGGAGGGGATGATTATATCAAGAAACCTTTTGATTTTGATGAGCTTTTAGTTCGTATAAATGCTCATATAAGAAGCTCTTTTAAATCTTATAACAAGAGTATTATCTATGGAGAGTTGGAGTTAGATATAGAGGATGAACTACTTTTTAAATCTGGTAAAACTATTCACATAACACCAACTGAACAGAAATTGATAGAAAAATTTTTAAAAAATATTGGTAAAGTTGTAACAATATATGAGCTTATAGAGGCTATAGATGGGGATAGTTCAGCTGGAGCTTTAAGAGTGCATATAACAAATCTTAAAAAACTTGGACTAAAGTTAAAAAATATCAGAGGAGTAGGATATATCTGTGAAAAATTATGAATTACAAGCTATAGTAAAATTTATGCTGATATATTTTGTATCTGTTTTTGTTTTTATTCTTCTTGCTGGACACTTTTACTATAAACAAGAGAGAAGTATGATGCTTATCAAGTTGGCAATAAAAATGCATGAGTATCAACAAAATATAAAGAGGTCAAATCTTGCATATAAACAAGAGTATTTCAACTATAAAATACTTCAAAATAGACTTAAATATAAAGATATAGAACTACCTATTGTTAAAGGGAGTAACTATATAAAATTATTTCCATATCGTAAAGGTAGATTTATCTTGATTTTTAGGGACTCCAAAGCAGTAGATGATGAGTTGAGGGATATAAAAAAAGAGATTGTTTTTTACATGATAGCTATATCTATATTCTTTTTGATTTTGAGTTATTTTCTTGCTAAAATGTCACTAAAACCCATGAGAGAGATTATTCAACATTTGGACAACTTTACAAAAGAGTTGATACATGATATAAATACTCCTATATCTTCTATACTGCTAAATATTCGAGGTTTAAAGAAAAAATGCCCCCAAGAGAGTGTTAAGATAAAAAGGATTGAAGATAGTACAAAAAGTATAGTTTCACTCTATGAAAATTTGGAGATTATATTGAGTGAAAATCAACTTGAGCTAAAAGAAGTCAATTTGATAGAGTTGATAGATAGAAAAGTTGAACTTTATCAAGAGTTATATCCTGATATAGAATTTTTTACAAATATAGATATAAAAAATATCAAAACAAATCAAAAAGCATTTGAAAGAATAATAGATAATATTTTGATAAATAGTTGCAAATACTCAAAAGATGAAAATTCAAAGATATCTATTTATACAAAAAAAACTGCTCTAATCATCGAAGATAACGGTAAAGGTATAAAACAACCTCAAAAAGTCTTTGAAAAAAACTATACTGAAAGTAGTGGTGGTCATGGGATAGGTATGTATATAGTTCATAGGCTAGCAAACTCCCTCGATATAAAGATAACTATTACATCACACGAGGGAGATGGAACTAAGGTTGAGTTGTTACTTATTATTCAAAGGGAAGATAATTAGCTTCCCTTTGAATAATTTATTTTTTATTTCCTCGTCCTCTATTTTCTCCCTTTCTGAAACCTTGTCCTGATTTTATAATTTTTGATTCGGTATAAACCGACTCATACTGTAACTATAGGATAGAAGTATTAAGATATTTATCTCTAAATCATTTATGAAAAAGAATATTTTGGTTTTTTACTTTAACTCTCTCTTGCATGGAGGTTTTTTCAAGATAAAAAGGTTTG
>DQSO01000111.1 GCA_015663225.1 Campylobacterales bacterium | reverse complement strand
AGAGTCTGATAAGAAGATGAAGAAGTATGAACCAAAAAAGAGTAAAAAAGCAGAAGATATTTTACAACTTCCAACAAAGAGATCTTCTAGCCCTATATTGCAAAAAATCACACAAAATAGTGATGAAATTATATTTGAATTTAATAAAAATATTAAATATAAAGATATTCTATTTTTTGAGTTAAATTCAAAATCTCAACATAAAGATATATACGATATAAAAGCAATACTAGCAAAAGGTATTAATAAAAATCTTAAAATATCAGGATTGGATCGTGTAGCACTATCTCAAAATAATAAAGAGAAGATAAGAGTTGTTTTTCAAGATAGTAGTAGTATAAAATCATCTGCATATATTAAAGATAAAAAATTAATAATACATATTGCAGAGGTTAAAAAAAGTAGAGTCGTAGCTAAAAAACAAAAAAAAGTTATAAAAAAATATAAAAAGAGTTACAAAAAGATTAAAAGGTACTCAAAATCTATAGTTATTGATGCGGGTCATGGTGGAAAAGATAGTGGAGCAGTTGGTTACAATAAATATAAAGAGAAAGATATTATATTGGCTATCTCTTTAAAACTTAGAAAAATTTTGCAAGCTCGTGGATTTAAGGTCTATATGACAAGAGATCGTGATATATTTATAGATCTTAAAGATAGAACTCATTTTGCAAATCTTAAAAAGGCAGATCTGTTTATTTCGATTCATGCTAATGCTACAGATAAGAGAAATCATAAAGGGTTAGAAACTTACTATCTCTCTCCTGCTAGGAGTGCAAGGGCAAAACGAGCAGCTGCAAAAGAGAATAAATCTTCACTTATAAATATGAGTAGAGTCTCTAAAAATACACTTTTAAGCTTTTTAAATAGAGAAAAAATTCTTCAATCAAATAAACTTGCTATTGAGATACACTCATCAGTTTTAAAAAAGCTTCAAAAGAAGTATAGTGGTGTAAAAGATGATGGTGTAAGACCAGCTCCATTTTGGGTTCTTGTAGGTGCTCAAATGCCTGCAATACTATTTGAAGCTGGTTACCTGACAAATCCTACAGAGGCAAAGAGATTGAAAAATCCTTTTTATCAAAAAGAGATTGCTATTGGTATTGCTGATGGTATTGAGGGTTACTTTTTCAGAAATTAGTTATAAATTGTCAATAAAAGGGTAAAGTTGATTGACATTGGCTAAACCTTTTTGCTATTATACATATAAATTATATAATAGTATGGAGAGTAAAGTGGCAAAGAGTTTATATCAAACTTTGGATGTATCAGAGAGTGCATCAGCAGAAGAGATAAAAAAATCATATAGAAGATTAGCAAGAAAATTCCATCCTGATATTAATAAATCACCTGAAGCAGAAGAGAGGTTTAAAGAGGTAAATGCAGCTTATGAAATACTAAGTGATAAAGATAAAAAAAGACAGTATGACCAGATGGGTGATAATATGTTTGGTGGACAAAGCTTTCATGACTTTGCAGGAAGTCAAGGTGGTGGTGTAGATCTTGATGAAATCCTTAGAAATATCTTTGGTGGTGCTGGTGGTTTTGGCGGTGCTAGTGGAGGATTTGGAGGTGGTAGTTTTGGTGGAGGTGGATTTTCGCAACCAGATTTAGATGTTGATGCTAAGATAACAATAGCTTTTAATACTGCGGTACTAGGCGGTAAACACTCAGTAAATTATAATAATAGTAGTTTTGATATAAAGATTCCAGCTGGTATAAAAAATGGTGAAAAGCTAAGATTAAAGGGCAAAGGCAAGGTTCATGGTCCTCAAAAAGGTGATTTGTACTTAATAGTAAATGTTGCTTCTTCTCCTGAGTATGATAGAGATGGAGATGATTTAACTAAAGAGATAGCAGTTTCACTAAAAGATGCTCTTTTTGGTGGTAAGATAGAGGTTAAGACTCTCTATAAAAAGATCTCTATCAAAGTACCTTCGGGGATAAGAAGTGGTCAAAAACTTCGAGTAAAAGGGCAGGGTGTTATAAATAGAAAGAGCAAAGTTGTCGGAGACTTATATCTTAAACTAAATATAGTTTTACCAAAAGTAGATGAGTTAGATCCCGAATTTAGAGAAATTTTAGAGAATAAATTACCGTAAAGAGACCAATATGATGTATGAATATGATGAACCAGTTTATTTGATAAGTGTAGTTGCTAAATCTTTGGATATACATCCTCAAACTCTAAGACAGTATGAGCGAGAGGGTCTAGTATGCCCATCTCGAACAGATGGTAAGATGAGACTATATTCACAAAAAGATATAGATAGAATCAGCATGATACTTCGTCTAACTCGTGAACTTGGTGTAAACTTGGCGGGTGTTGATATAATATTGCAGTTTAAAGATAAGATAGATGATATGGAAAATGAGATTGTAGAGCTTAGAGAGAAAGTTGCTAAAAGTATGCCTATCTCTACAAATACTGCACTTGCAGTTAGAAAAAATGTTTATGAAATAATCATCTTTGGAGAGTAGTTGTGGATAGTTATGAATATGGTGAACTTTTAAATTCACTAACAATCAAGATAGATAACATTAAACAGATAGTAGATCCTGAAAGTTTAAATTTAAAGTTAAAAGATATTGAAGTAGAAGAATCAAGAGAAGGTTTTTGGGATGATGCTAAAAATGCTGGTGAGATTCAAAAGCAGAAAAATAGATATTTGGGTATTTTAAAAAAATATAACAGTGCAAAAGATGCTGTTGAAGATGCAAAAGAGCTTTACAGTATGAGTAAAGAAGAGGGTGATGATGAGTCTATTGAAGAGCTTTATAAAGAAGCCCCAACACTACAAGAGATAATCACAAAACTTGAAGTTGCTATGATGCTTAGTGGAGAGGATGATAGCTCAAATGCAATAGTTTCTATACATCCTGGAGCTGGTGGAACTGAGAGTCAAGATTGGGCAAATATGATTTATCGTATGTATCTAAGATGGGCAGATAGGATGGGTTTTAAAGTCGAAGAACTTGATTATCAAGCTGGAGAGGAAGCTGGTATAAAAGATGTAAGTTTTATCATAAAAGGTGAAAATGCTTATGGATATATGAAGGCTGAAAATGGGATTCATAGGTTAGTTCGGATTAGTCCATTTGACTCAAATGCTAAAAGACATACATCTTTTTCTTCTGTTATGGTCTCTCCTGAGGTTGATGATGATATAGATATTGAGATAGAAGATAGAGATATAAGAGTTGATACTTATAGAGCTAGTGGGGCTGGTGGACAACATGTAAATAAGACTGATAGTGCGATAAGAATAACTCATATCGAAACTGGAGTTGTTGTTCAGTGTCAAAATGATAGAAGTCAACATAAAAATCGCTCATCTGCTATGAAGATGCTTAAATCTCGTCTTTATGAGTTGGAGTTAGAGAAGATTAAAGCTGAAAAAGATGGTATATCAAAGAGTGAAATAGGTTGGGGACAACAAATAAGAAGTTATGTTTTACAACCCTATCGTCAAGTTAAAGATACAAGAAGCAATATAGCTTACTCAAATGTTGATGCTATACTTGATGGAGATATATCAAAGATGATGGAGGATGTACTTATAGCAACCTCTTGATTATCATCTCTAGATCATCTTGTAAAGATAGAACCTCATCAAAGTTCTCTTTGTAAAATGGT
>DQSO01000123.1 GCA_015663225.1 Campylobacterales bacterium | reverse complement strand
TTTTTACCTATAAAATAATCTACTTTATAATCACTCTGATTTTAGGATTTTTGATTGGCTATATGATAAAAAAAGACTCTTATCAAAAAAGAATAGAAGTTGAAGTTGAAGATAAAGAAAAAGAGTTTAATACTTCATCTCAAAACTTAAGAGAGGTAAATAAGCAATTTATTGAATCTGAAAATAGATTTAAGATAAATACTGATTTAATTAGTACTCAAAAAGATCTAATCAAAAAAGTAGAGGATGAGATGGTTGCAATAAAACAAAAAATTATAAATCTTGAAGAAGCAAAAGTTGAGCTAACCACAAAACTTGATGAATCACAAATAGACCTAGAAAAGTATAAAAACAAAATATCATCTCTTAAACCTCAATATGAAGATGCTGAAAATATTATAAGCGAAAATAAAAGTTTATCTTATGAGAGAGATAATCTTTCTGATAAATTAGATATTTCAAATCATGATATTATAAATATTCAAACATCAATAAAAAAAGATGATGATTTATATAAAAAATATCAAAATGAATTATTGGAAAAAGATGATGCTATAAAAAAATTAAATATTAAATATACAAATCTTCAAGATAAAAAGCAGATAACCTCTGATATAAGTTCAAATAATATAGAAAATAGTCTAAAAGAGTTGAAAATAAAAGTTTTAAATTATAAATATGAAATTAGTGATATTAAAAATAAAATATCAAATGGTATAGATATTACAGATGAACATATTGATAAATTTATTGCAAAAAATGAACAAGAAAGATTTATTGATAAAATTTTACCTAATATATTTAATACGAAAAGTAAAAAGGTTAAATAATGATTGAAACAATATTAAGTATAAAAATTTGCTTAGCTATAGTATTTTTGATAGGGCTAATAACTGGTTATCAATTTATAAAATCTCTTATTAGAGAAGATTACTCATCTATACTTAAAAAGTTTACTCAAGGTATAAAAGACAATGAAATTGAAATAAAAGACAAGTCACTAAAAATTGAAGATTTAAATAAAAATATTTCTCAAATGAGATTTGATATAAAAAAACAAAAAGATAATCTTGAGATTGTTAAAAGTAGCTTAAGAGATACAGAACATGTATATTTTAAACTATCTGATACAAATGATAAAATTAATAGTGAAATAGAAGATAATACAAAGATTTTAAAAAGTTATAAAAAAGAGATAGAGTATTATAAAACTTTATTAAATGAAAATCTTGAAAACAACATATCATCAAAAAATATAAAGCTGAAAGATGATATAAACAGTATGAATTTAAGCATAAACCAAAACCTAGTGAAGATCTATTCACTAAAAGAAGAAGAGCTCAGTAAAAAAGAAAATTTAAAAGATTTATCAATAAAACTACAAGAGAAAAATAATGAATTATTGGATCTTAGAAATAAAATCTCAGAAAAAACTATTGAACTGATAAATAAAAATAAGATATTTGGTCTTGAGCTAGAGATGGATGATATGCAAGAAAAACTAAAAAGCTATAAAGAAGAACTGTTAAGCTTAAAATCTAAATAATTTACTCTACTTTTCTTAGGATTTTATCTAGTAGACTGCTAGATAAAATTCTCTTTAAAAACCAAAATATTGATGTAACTTTAGTCACTCTATATCTTGGTTTTGGAAAGTTAGAATCTAATATTTTTAGAAAAATTTTATATACACTATCTTCACCTAAAGTAAATGGAACATCTTTTGTGCTTTCAAGTGAAGTAAGTTTTTTTGAATACTCATCTTTAAAAAAACTATTTTTCCTATCAATATTTTCTATAAATTTAGCAAGTGCATTTTTTCTAAAGTCACTTCTTACTGGTCCTGGTTCTATCAAAGATATAGATATTCCACTATCAATAAGCTCCAATCTTAAAGTATCACTAAGCCCTTCAATCGCATATTTACTTGCATTGTAAGCACCACGAAATCTTAAAGATATAAATCCTAAAACTGAACTATTTTGTATAATCTTTCCATAGCCTTGTTTTCGCATGATAGGGAGTAGTAGGGTAGTTAACTCATGTGTTCCAAAGACATTTGTTTCAAACTGTTCTTTTAAAACTTCAACTCTCAAATCTTCAACGGCTCCTGGTTGACCATAAGCTCCATTATTAAACAGAGCATAAATCTTTCCATCACTTTGTTTCAAAAATTCTTTCACACAATCTTTTATACTTTTACTATCTTGCAGATCTAACTTTAGAGTATTTAATCCAAGTGAAATCAATTTTTTTACATCTTCATCTTTTCTTGCAGTTGCAAATACTTGGTAAGAGCTCTCTTTATTTAACTCAACTGCACAATAATAACCAATACCAGAAGAACACCCAGTTATCAGGACTGATTTTTTAGTCACAGTTCTTATAAAGCATCTTGCTTATCTAAATACTCTTGTGTACAAAATATTTGACAGTGACAAACACCATTTTCTGGTATCTCTTTTTCTATTGCAGGTTTACATGGGCATAGTCTATCGTCTGAGCTTTTTGCTTTTCCACTCTCATCTACATCAACCATAAAACATGGACAAAATCTCTTTTTATAAAGCATTTTATTTCTTGCAAGACCTAGTTGTACACCTTCATTTATATCTGTATTTGTATTGTACTTCCAATTAAATTGTGCTACAACTTTATCTGTAAACTTTATAGTTTTTGCTAACTCTTCTTTAAACTCTGGTGATTGCATATCTAATTTTTGCATCATTTTGTGATCCTTATAATTTTTTTAATTCCCAAGGAAGACCTTGGATATTTAACTCATTCATAAATGGATCTGGATTAAACTGTTCCATATTCCGCACTCCACCCTCTTTCCATATATTTTCTAACATAAGTTTTGCACCGATAAATGCAGGAACTCCTGTAGTATAACTAACCGCTTGTGAAAGTGTCTCTTTAAAAGTTTCCTCATGGTCGCAAACATTGTAAAGATAGTAACTTACTTCTTTACCATCTTTCAAACCCTTTGCTACTACACCAATGTTTGTTTTACCTTTAGTTCTACATCCAAGTGTCGAAGGATCTGGTAGAAGTGTTTTTAAAAACTGTATCGGTACTATCTTTTGTCCATTGTGTTCTACCTCTTTTATTCCAAGCATCCCTACATTTTCTAAACATTTCATATGAGTTAGGTAACTCTCTCCAAAAGTCATAAAAAATCTTATTCTTTTTAAACCTTTGATATGTTTTACTAAACTTTCCATCTCTTCATGATAAAGAAGATAACTATCCTTCTTGCCAATCTGCGGATAATCCCAAACCATCTTTATCTCCATAGGTTCAGTCTCTATCCACTTACCCTCTTCCCAATATCTACCTTTTGAGCTAACTTCTCTTAAGTTTATTTCAGGATTAAAGTTTGTTGCAAAAGGATATCCATGATCTCCACCATTGCAATCAAGTATATCTATAGTATGAATTTCATCAAAGTAGTGTTTTTGTAAGTATGCACAAAATACATTTGTGACTCCAGGATCAAAACCACTTCCTAGAAGTGCCATAATTGACGAAGATTTATATCTATCATCAAATGCCCACTGCTCTTTATACTCAAACTTTGCAGAATCTGGATGTTCGTAGTTTGCAGTATCAAGGTAGTTGGTTTTTGTTTGTAAACAAGCTTCCATAATCGTAAGATCTTGATATGGAAGAGCGATATTTAGGACAATATCAGGTTCTATTTCACCTATCAAAGCGACAAGTTCACTTACATTATCAGCATCAACCTGTGCGATATTTATATCAACATCGTATCTATCTTTTACCTCTTTTTGGTAAAGTTCGCACCGACTGAGTGTTCTACTTGCTAGTGTAAGAGTATCAAATATCTCTTTGTTTTGGGCAAACTTATGAATGACTACTCGCCCTACTCCACCTGCACCTATTATCAAAATATTTGACATGATAACTCCTAAATTTAGTTTTTAGTTGTCTCGTTTATAGGAGCTACATGCATATTTACATATCTTCCTTCAAACTTTGGCTCATACTCTTTGCTTCCTACATCTTCAACCATTGGCCAAACACGATGTAAAACATCTTTACCTGCTTGTGGGTTTGCCATCTCACGACCTTTTAGAAAAACTCTAAACTTTACATGTTTACCAGAGTTTAAAAACTCACGAGCATGTTTTACTTTATAGCTTATATCATTGTCAGC
>DQSO01000165.1 GCA_015663225.1 Campylobacterales bacterium | reverse complement strand
CAACTCTTTAAAAGAGGAGATCAACTACCTAAATGAACACTATTTGCTTGAACTAATTGTAGAAAATAATATTGCTCGTGGTGCTATCTTTTTAGATATAAGAAGTGGAGAAGTTAAAGAGATACTAGCAAAATCAGTTATCCTCGCTACTGGTGGATATTGCGGACTTTACTACAATCACACAACAAATATGTACTCTCAAAATGGCGATGGTATAGTTTTGGCAAAAAAAGCTGGTGCAAAAGTAAGTGGTTTGGAGTTTGTACAGTTTCACCCAACAGGATTAAAAAGTAGTTCAGTGCTTATTAGCGAAAGTGCTAGAGGAGCTGGTGGAAAACTTATAAATCAAAAAGGTGAAAGATTTGTAGATGAGCTAAAGCCTCGTGATGTAGTAAGTCTCGCTATTTGGATGGAGATAGAAAAAGGAAATGAGGTCTTTTTAGATATACGAGATTTGGGTTCCCAGTTTATAGATGAACACCTTCCTCAAGAGCGAAAACTAAGTATTTTTTATGAAAAAGTTGACCCTGTGCATAAAGTGATACCTATAAAACCAGTTGCTCACTACTCCATGGGTGGGGTTGATGTTGATAAAAATTTGCAGAGTAGCATAGATGGGCTTTTTTGTGTAGGTGAGTGTTCAAATGCAAAAGTTCATGGAGCAAATAGACTTGGAGGTAACTCACTTTTAGAGATAGTAGCTTTTGGAAGACGATGTGGCAAGAGTGCTTATGAGTATTCTAAAGATATAAAAGAGCCTACTATATCAAAAGATTATCTTGAAGATATGAAACAAAATATAGAAAATATTTATAATAAAACAAGTGAGTTAAACTTTTATAAAACAAGAGAAGAACTTGGAGAAAATCTATACAAATATGCAGGTATTACAAGAGATAAAAAAGGTCTTTTAAACTTAGAAAAATTTCTTGAAAATATAGAGTTAGACAGGATGAGTATAGATGATAGAAGCAGAGTTTACAATACAACTTTAGTAGAGTTTTTAAAGTTTAGAAACTCTATATTTTTAGCAAAAGAGATTATGAAATCTGCTAAAAAAAGAGAAAAAAGTTGTGGTAGCCACTTTAGGAGTGATGATAAATGAAAATAACTATAAAAAGATATTGTAAACATCGAACTCCACTGCCTAGTGTTGATGTTACTTATGATCTGCCTTTAGAAGAACCTACACTTTTAGAAGCTCTAACTTATATAAAAACAGAGATAGACTCTACACTTACATTTGGTAGTGGTTGCCGAAGTGAAGTTTGTGGAAGTTGTGCCGTAAAAGTTAATGGAAAAGAGCAGTTATCTTGTGGCTATAAAGTTCAAGATGCTGATGAGATAGAAGCACTTTCATATATAGAGATTATAAAAGATTTAGTTGTAGATGCTGATCAAAGTTTTATGGCACTTATAAAAACAAGAGCATTCCTTGACAATAAATCAAATAAAACTCAATCAAAAGAGAATGAAAAGTTCATAGAAAAGCAGAGTGACTGTATCTTATGTAATAGTTGTTTTAGCTCCTGCCCAGTTTTAGAGGTAAATAAAAACTTTTTAGGACCATTTGCACTAACTAGAGTTTACAGATATGTGAGTGATGAGCGAAACAACGATGCAAAAGAGAAAATAGACCTAATACAAAAAGATGGTATTTGGGATTGTACTCTTTGTGGTGAGTGTACAACTGCTTGTCCACAAGGTATTGATCCTAAAATGGATATTATGCAACTAAGAAGCAAAAGTGGAGTTTATGGGTATATGGATCCAAACTTTGCAAGTGGTGGATTTGATGGGGGACTTAGTTTTTAAAGTAGGTGTCTCATCTTTGATTTTTTGATTCTTAGATAATCTTTATTATGAGGATTATGAGGCATTATGATTGGGATTCTTTTCACTATCTTTACACCCTCTAAACTCTCTATTTTTGCAGGGTTATTTGTAAGAAGTCTTATCTCTTTTATACCATAGTGAGCTAAGATAAACTCTACTATTTCGTAAGTTCTCTCATCATCTTTAAAACCTAGCTGATGATTTGCCTCAACTGTGTCAAGTCCACCATCTTGAAGGGCATAAGCATTTACTTTATTTAAAAGACCTATATTTCTGCCCTCTTGCTTTAGATATAAAACCATACCACCTTCACGACTGATAAGCTCCAATGCATAATCAAGTTGTTCACCACAATCACACTTCAAACTTCCAAGTGTATCACCAGTCAAACACTCACTATGTATTCTAACCATTGGAATATCTCCATAAGGCTCTTTATATATCACTAAGTGCTCTTTCTCACCCTCTTTAAAAGATTGGATTTTAAAACTACCATGCTTTGTAGGGAGGTTTGCAACTTGTGATATATCTATACTCATATATTCTCTTTTTTTATTTCATTATATGTATACTTGCTTTAAAATCTCATAAAGGCATAAAAATGGCAGTAATATTTACATCAATCATAAAATCAAATCCCGTTGGAAGATGGTATATAGAACTAACTGATACAAGCGAAGAAGATTCAGTGGAGTTTTGTTTAGATATGGAAGAGTATGCTAAAAAGATAGAAGAGATGGGTGCAGAGTATGGTCCAGATGTAGAGGTACAGTGGAGTGCAGATAAAGATGTATCACAAGAGCAAATAAATGAAGTTCGTATGGCAATAGCCCAATATGAAGCAAAACAAAAAGAGAGTGAAAATACTCAAGATGATGGTGGGTTTAATCCAAACGGATAAACCCTACTTTCATATTAAACTACTGCAATTTCACAAATCTCTTCATTGTCTTGTGGTAGCATACTTTTAGAAGATTCGCAATTTTCTTTTTTAACACTATTTAGTGATGTAAAAACTTTTACCGTTGCAAAATCTATACGACCAGCTAAATCACCTAAAGTTTTATTATCTT
>DQSO01000054.1 GCA_015663225.1 Campylobacterales bacterium | reverse complement strand
TAAAGTTATTATTTAAACAGCTGAGCATAAAAATGAGGAGTTACAATATCGTATTGATATGGGTATTTCTGGTTATTTGTTAAAACCATTTGATAGTACAAACTATCCATTTTTTATAAGTTTAGTTGAAAAGTGAAGGCTCTTTGCCCTTTATAAATTCAATAACAGTGATAATATCTTCTCTATCCATCTCTTCACTATCATCATCTTTTAAAGCTTCATCTATAGATTCAATATAAAGATTTGAAATCATCTCTATCTTCTCTTTTTTAGCACCAGCATAGATAAGTGCAACTTCTAGCATATCTGCAAGATGTAGTGAAAGCTCTTGTATCTCTTCTTCTAGTTCATTTTCATTCATAAGTTCATCCTTTATTATTATTTTAGTGCTATTATACCTTATATGAATAAAGATGCTATCTGGTCTAACAGCTGTATCATAACTCACTAATTCCATCGATAAATTGTCTGATGATAGGATTTGAAGTTGTTTTAAAAAACTCTGGATTATCATCAGCCAAAACTTTTCCGTCATATAGCATAATCATCTGATCAGCTATTTTAAAACTCTCTTGAATATCATGCGAAATAACTATAGAAGTGATACCAAGTTCATCTCTTAGTTTTACTATAAGTCTACTTATCAAATCACTTGCTATTGGATCAAGCCCACTTGTTGGTTCGTCATAAAGTAAAATATCTGGTTCAAGTATAATAGTTCTAGCTATGGCAACTCTTTTTTGCATACCACCACTAAGTTCATGAGGATAATTTTTTAGTATCTCTTGTGGTTTTAGACCAACCATTTCTAAAGATTTATCTATCTTCTTATCTCTTTGCTTTGGAGTTAGTTTAGTGTGTTCAATTAGTGGAAAGTCTATATTGTCGTGTATATTCATACTATCAAAAAGTGCTCCAAACTGAAAAGCAAAACCTATTTTTTTTCTAAGTTCTAACAACTCTTTTTCATTGCAGTTTTGTACACTAACTCCATCAACTAAAATATCACCACTTGTAGGATTTAAAAGACCAACTATATGTTTTATGACTGTAGATTTTCCAGTTCCAGAAGGACCCATAACAACAGCAATATCTCCTTTATCAACAGTAAAATTTAGTCCTTTAAGAACTTTTTTTTCACCAAATTGTTTATGTACATCTTTAAACTCTATCAAACTCAACTACAAATCCTCTGTCAAAGTTACTTAAATCTTTATAGAACCAAAACTTTTTAACTCCTCTATCTTTAAAGTAACTTGTCATACTTTCCTTTTGGTCATACCCCATCTCGCACACAAGGTAGTAAGGTTTTTTGATTATAGCTAAATCAACTATATCTTTTACTATTTCATTTCCAACTTTTCCACCGTATAGTGCATTTTGTGGTTCATAAGAGAGGTTTTTTTCTACATTAAAACCATCTTCTATATATGGAGGGTTTGAGATAATAATATCAAATTGACCTTCGATGCCATCTAAGTAACTTGTATGGATTAACTTAATACTGTCTTCTAAACCAAATCTTTTAACATTCTCTTTAGCAACTTTTATAGCATCAAGTGAAATATCACTAGCAACCACCTTGCACCCAGTTAACTTACTCAGCATTATAGAGAGTATTCCACTTCCAACTCCTATCTCTGCAAGTCTAAAATCAGATGCAAGTCTAAGCTTTAAAACTTCATCTATCAAAAGCTCACTCTCAGGACGAGGGATCAAAGCTCCATAATCTATAAAAAACTCTTCACTATAAAAACTTACACTATTTGTAATATACTCAAGTGGGATATTTTCTGCTCTTTTTTGAACTAACTTAAAAAAGTTTTTATCAACTTTCTCATTGTCATGCAGAGTTAAATATATAAAATCTTTTTGTAAAAAAAAAGATAGTAGAAGTCTTGCCTCTTTTTGTGGATTTTCTAAATGACTAAGAGTTAAAGAGGCTTTTTTTAATGCCTCTTTAATCGTCAATTTTTTTCCCAAGTCGTTTTAATCTCTCAACTAAAGGAGGGTGAGTAAAGTAGAAAAATATATATATTGGATGTGATTTTGGAAAGCTTTTGTTTTCATTTGCAAGTTTTTCTAATGCATCAGCAAGGGCAACCGCACTCTCACATTCACTTCCATACTTATCAGCTTCATACTCGTTATTTCTACTAACCATTCCAAATATTGGCATAAATAAAAATGACAATACAGGAGACAATATCAAAAACATAGCGATAACACCATAAGGAGTTTTATCAATTCCAATAGCTAAAAATAGATCACTTGGAAGATTTCCAAATATATAAAAGACTCCAAACATTAAAAGACCCATCATCGCGATATTTTTAAATATATCATTATGTTTGAAGTGTCCTAACTCATGTCCTAAAACTGCTAGAAGCTCATTTTTATTTAGTTTTTCTATCAATGTATCGTATAAAACAACTCTCTTACTCTTTCCTAGTCCACCAAAATAAGCATTTAACCTTGTATCTCTTTTACTTGCATCTATAGTAAAAATACCCTTTGCTTTTAGTCCTGATTTTTTCATCAACTCTTCGATAGATACTCTTAAATCTTCATCTTTTAAGATTGTAAACTTGTTAAATATAGGAGCTATCAAAGTAGGGTAGACCATATTTATAAACAATATAATTCCAAAAACAAGTATAAATCCATATAACCACCAACTATCATAGCTTTGGATTATCCAACTTATCGCCCAAGTTATTCCACCACCAAATACAACCGTAAGAGCCAATGCTTTAATACTATCGATGATAAAAAGCTTAGGAGTCATCTTTGAAAACTCATACTTTTTATCAAGGTTAAAAGTTTTATATATTTCAAAAGGTATCTCAGCGACATAGTTAATACCCAAAAATGCAAGTATAAATACAACACTCTTTAAAATAACATCTTCTATAACTATCATACCATCAAGCCAAACAAGCCCAAATCCAATCCAAAATATAAACATCACATAATCAACTAAAGAGGATAAAATACTCATCCTCTCACTACTTATCTTATAGCCAGCAGCTTTTGCATAGTTGGACGGTTTTAAAATAACAGGTTTATTGTTTTTCTCTTGGGAGACATAACCAATCTCCATCACTGATATATAAACTCTTAAAAGTATATATATAAAGTATAAAATTCCAATCGTAAGTAACATTTAAAGTCCTAATATTTTTTCTAATTTTGGTGCAACAACTTCTGGTGGTTGATATCCAATAATTTTTTGCTCTTTTAACTCTTTTTTATCTTTGTAAAATATAAGTGCAGGAGGTCCAAAAAGAGTAAACTTTTGTAAAAGTTGTTTGTCTGCATCACTATTGTCACTTATATCTACCTTTAAAAGAGTAAATTGTTTCATCAGAGTTTTAACTTTCTCATCGGCAAATGTGATATGTTCTAACTCCTTACATGATGCACACCACTTAGCAGTAAAATCTATCATAACAGGCTTAGTTGAGGAGTTTACTATACTCATAAGTTCAGCTTCATCCCTAACAAGTTTAAAACTTATTTTATCATCTACTGCAACTTTTCCACTTGTAAACTTCTCAAAAGGATCAAGAGGATTTGTAGCTCCACTAACAGCCCCTACAAGCTCAAAAACACCAAAAGTAAGTAGTACAAATGCAAATACTCTAAAAAATTTGATAGCTTTATCTGCATCTTTAAATGGCTCTAAAGCTCCAGCGTATATTCCACTTCCTATAAGTAACATCGCCCATAAGAACATCATAACAGTACTATCAAGTACACGATCCAACATCCAAATAGCAATAGCTAACATAACAACACCAAATATCTCACTAACTCTAGTCATCCAACCACCAGGTTGAGGCATAAATTTACCAGCTCCAGCACCTATTAAAAGTAGAGGCATACCCATACCGATACTCATCACAAACAAAGCTGCTCCACCTAAAAGTGCATCACCACTTTGTCCGATATAAACTAAAGCTCCAGCAAGGGCAGGTGCAACACATGGACCTACTATTAAAGCTGATAAAAACCCCATAATAGCTACACCAATAATCCCACCCTTATCCCTCGCACTATTTGAGTGAGAGTTTAATCTGTTTTGCAAT
>DQSO01000170.1 GCA_015663225.1 Campylobacterales bacterium | reverse complement strand
AACTCCTTAAATTAAATATTGAAAATGATTATCGATTTGAATATTACACGAAGTTATCTTAATTATTACTTAATATTGATAATGATTTTCAAGATACTTCCATTTCTCAATTTAAATAGTTTTTTGATAGCATAGATTTTTAAGTATAAAGGATTTTTATGCAAGAACTTATGACAGCTTCACTTTTAACACATGTTTCATTTTTAATTATTACTATTTTAACTACTATTATTATGCTATTTATATTTTTTACAAGAGAAGATTATGCAAGACTTACTAGAAGTTATGAGAGAGGCTCTTTAGTTTATTTTATGTTTTTGGCAATTTTGATTTTTACTGGATTTTTAGCTTGGGTTGTTATGAAGTTTGTTATAACATTTAAGATTATTATAATGGTTTTAGCAGTGCTTCACATGATAGTTACGAGTGTTAAGTTAAATATTGCTTTTAAAAGAAGTAGAGTTAGAAATCTTGAGAGTCAGAAAAATTTTATTATGTATGGTAGAAAGAAATATATGACTGATACTTTTGTTTTTATTGTTATAGGTTTTGTAGCTTATGCAGTACATTTTTAGTGAAGATTCTGGTAATCAAACACTAGAGCTTGAAGGTGAACTTTATAAGTATATAGTAAGGGTAAGAAGATACAAAGAGGGTGACAAACTTCATCTTAGAAACTTAAAAAATGACACTCTTTATAAGTATACTATTGAAAATATATCAAAAAAAACTCTTACTTTAACTCTTTTTTCAAAAAGTTTTGAAAAAAAATCTATAGATAAAAAGCTACATATATTTTGGTGCATAATTGATCCAAAAATTATCATAAAAACTCTTCCATTCTTAAATCAGATTGGTGTTACAAAGATAACTTTTGTCTATTGCGATAGGAGTCAAAAGAACTTTAAGATTGATTTATTAAAGTTAAAATCTATACTTATAAACTCTAGCCAACAATCAGGAAGAACCCACTTAATGGAGCTTGAAGTTGTTAATGAACTTAAAACTATACTTAGTAAAAATAGTGATTTAGCTTTTTTGGATTTTGGAGGAGAAAAGAGTTTTAAAAGGTTAAAAAAAGTATTGATTGGGTGTGAAGGTGGGTTTAGTGAAGAAGAGAGAGAGCTATTAAAAAAGCAAGAAAAAATAGCATTTGACAGTCAAAATATACTTAAAAGTGAAACAGCAGTAGTAGCAGTTGCTTCAAAGCTCTTGATTTAATAAGTTTTTTTTGATATAATAGTATTTCCCCTCCCCCTATATAGCGGTAGGCTTTTTTTAAGTCTACTGTTTTTTCAATAGAAAGAGAATTTAAACACGATAAAGGAATTATGAATGAAAAAAGATATTCATCCAAACTATGTAGAATGTAAAATATCATGTGCTTGTGGAAATAGTTTTGACTCAATGTCAAATAGACCAGAGATAAGAGTTGATGTTTGTAATGAGTGCCATCCGTTTTTCACAGGTAGTGAGAAAATAGTTGATGCTGCTGGTAGAGTTGAGAAGTTTAACAAAAAATATAACTTAAAATAAGTTTTGCTTCATTTAATCCCAACACCTATTGGGAATTTAGAAGATATTTCGATGAGGAGTTTAAGACTCCTCTCTTCTTGCCAAGTAATTTTTTGTGAAGATACAAGAGTTACTAAAAAACTTATAAACCTTTTAACTATTCGATATGATTTAAAAACCAATATTCAAAAGTACATTTCACTACATTCACATAATGAAAAATATGTTTTATCTGAGATAGATATGTCTATTTTTGATGATGATGTTGCATATATGAGTGATGCAGGTATGCCTTGTATTAGTGACCCTGGATCTTATTTAATAGAATTTTGTCGAACTAATAATATTGAGTATGATGTTCTTCCTGGTGCAAATGCTCTAACTTTAGCTTATGCTTCAAGTGGTTTTTGTCAAAGTAGATTTCTATTTTATGGATTTTTACCACATAAGGGAGATGATAGAGAGAGTGAACTTGAAAAAGCAATGTTTAGTGGGTTTGTAACGATTTTATATGAATCACCTCATAGGCTTTTAAAATTGATTGAGCAGATTTGTAACATCGATGAAAATAGAGAAATTTTTCTTATAAAAGAAGCAACAAAGATCTATCAAAAAACTTATAAAAATACTGCAAAAGAGATATTTAATGAGCTACAAAATCAAACTATCAAAGGTGAATGGGTAGTAGTTTTAAATAGTGATACTAAGAGTGAAGGCTCAGTTACACTAGATGATATTGCCTCTTTAGATATTCCAAAAAAGCAAAAAGCAAAACTTTTATCAAAAATTACAGGAAAAAGTACAAAAGATTGCTACAACGAGTTAATTTAACCTCCTAAATAATACCACTTTAAACATCTTTTAGTAAAATGAATTTATGATAATATACGGCAAACAAATTTTTTTATATATGTTAAACAAATATCCTCACATGATAGAGGAGATTTACTTAGCTAAAGAGATCGATAAAAAGCTTTTTTCACGACTTGTGAAGCTAAATGTAGAGATAAAAAAACCCGATAATAAAAAAGCACAAGCACTGGCTCGTGGCGGAAATCACCAAGGTTTTTTACTTAAAGTTAAAGATTATGAATTTACATCTTTTAGCGAGATAAAAGATGGAGATTTTGTTTTAGTTCTTGCTGGTGTTACTGATGTTGGTAATATTGGAGCAATTATACGAAGTGCCTATGCTTTAGGTGTTAGTGGTATAGTTATCTCAATGGTAAATCAGATAAGTGCAGAGGGTATAATGAGAAGTAGCAGTGGTGCTATGCTTGATATGCCAGTTAGCTTGAGCAAAGATATAGTAACTGTGATAAATGAGCTTAAACAGAGTTCATTTAGTGTTTATGGTGCCCATATGAGTGGTGAAGATGTTAGAGATTTGAAGTTTGAAGGTAAAAAAGCTTTAATACTTGGTAGTGAAGGTATGGGTCTAACAAATAGAGTACTAAATATGTGTGATAAAAAAATAAAAATTAAAATGCAAAGAGAGTTTGATTCACTAAATGTGAGTGTAGCTAGTGCATTACTATGTGATAGGATGAGATAATGAATGAAAATGAAGAAGTAAAGCAAAATGGTGTTGAGTATCTAGTAGGACTAGGACTTCAAGAAGTAGCAAATAAAACTTTTATATATGTAGATGAGCTTAGTAACTTTTTAAATGGTAACTTTAAAAATATCAATAAAACAAAAGCAATGGGTTTTATACAGATACTTCAACGAGAATATAATATTGATTTGAGTGATTTAAAAAATAAATACATTGAATATTTGCAAGAGAATAGATCTGATATAAAAGTACAAGAACCATTGATAGTGGAAGATGTAAAGAGTGAAAAAAATAAAAAAGGTTTTTTTACAATCGTCTTTTTAGGACTTGCAATAGGTTCTATTATCTATTTGGTTGATAAATATGATTTGCTAAACTTTGAAAATCCAACACAGTTAGCAATAGCAACTACTGAAAACACAGATGAGATTAAAGATGCAAAAATAAATTTAGATAAATTGAATCAAGACGAGAATAAAGAGATAAAAAAAGTAGAAATTGATACAAATAGTGCGGAAGTAGAGTTGGATTTAAGAAGTATACTAAATGATAAAAAAGAGGAAATTAAACCTACCAAAGAGATAAAAGAAGCAATAAATAGTCAAATACTATCAACAGAGGCTAATACTAGTAATGGATCAGATCTTTCTCAATTAAATAGTGAGTTACAAGAGAAAGAGATTGTTAAAAATGCAGAAGCTTCGATAGAGATAGAGGATGATGAAAATGAGAGTAAAGTTCTAACAGATGCAGTAACAAATGAAATATATATAGTACCAACATCAAAAGTTTGGATAGGTACTATTGACCTTGAAACACTAAAGAAAAAAGATTTTTTAGCACGAGCTGGAAAAAAAGTTGATATAGATGGTTCAAAAGAACAACTTCTCATGATAGGTCATAAATTTATTAAGTTTTATTTCAATGGCAAATTAGTTGAGTTTAAAAGTAGAGGACCTATAAGGTTTTCATATATCAATGGTGAGTTAAAAGAGATAAAAAGAAAAGAGTTTAATAGACTTTGTAAAGGAAGACAGTGGTAAAACACTTTCTTTTTTTAATATTATTTATATCAGCGATGTTTTCGCAGTCGCTAGATAGTGCTATTTCCAATGTTATGGGGAGTAGTGAGTATATAGCAAAAAAGAAGTTTATAAATGTAATATTTTCTGATAAAGATAGTTATTTTGATGGAAGTAGAGTTGATTATAAAAAAGTTATAGGTAAACTTCGTAGTGAAGGTCTTATAAGTCTTGCTAAAAATAGTAAAAATTTGAAAGTATCTTTTGTAACAAAAAATGGTAATCCTCAACTTTTTGTAAAGTTGATAAGAGATACACTTTCTACTTTAGGGTTTAGTGATATAGATACAATAAAATCATCCAAAAGTGGTGGTAGATTTGTTTGGATTGTATCTTTGGGTGATAACTATATGTTAGATCCTCTTCTTTTTATAACAGAGTTAGAGAAAAAAAGTGTATATGCAAATAGGATAAAAAGATATACGGCTACAAATTGGAGTTATGAGTTAGATAGTTCAAATGCAGTATTAATACCTCAAAAGTTACCTTTTGGTGACATATTGAAACTTAAAAAAACACTTTTGGCTTATTGGGTAAATATAGAAGGTAGCAAAAAAGTACAAATACAGAGTTCAAGATACAATAGTTGGCATCCTTATGTGGTTGTTTATGATAAAAATTTAAAGATTATTAGTACGGTTTCAAAAGATAAAGTAGCACAAAAGTTAAAGTTAAATATTCCACAAGATGGGATGTATTTAAAAATAGATGATTTTTATACAATTAAAAATATAAAAGATGGATTAGCAATATATATTGAGGAGAGAAGATAAAATGTTTGATGAAATAGAGTTTAATACGATAAAAAGACTACCAAACTATGTATTTGCACAGATAAATGATATAAAGATGAAAGCTCGACGAGAGGGTCATGATATTATCGATTTTAGTATGGGTAATCCAGACGGTGCAACACCTGATCAGATAGTTGATAAGCTTATTGAGAGTGCTGTGAAGCCTAAAAATTATGGCTATTCTGCAAGTAAAGGTATATATAAACTACGACTTGCGATAAGTGACTGGTATAAGAGAAAATATAATGCTGATATAGATCCAGATACAGAAGCAGTTGCAACTATGGGTAGTAAAGAGGGTTATGTTCATTTAGCTCAAGCTATAACAAATAGTGGAGATGTAGCAATAGTTCCAGGACCTGCTTATCCAATCCATACTCATGCTTTTATCATCGCTGGAGCAAATGTTGTTAAATCACCTTTTTGTTTTAATGACAATTTTGAACTTGATGAAGATAGGTTTTTTGAAGATTTAGAGAGAACTTTCCAAACATCTCTACCTAAACCAAAGTATGTAATAGTTAACTTTCCTCATAATCCAACAACTGTAACTGTAACTAAAGAGTTTTATGTACGACTTGTTGCTATGGCTAAAGAGAAGAGATTTTATATTATTAGTGATATTGCTTATGCTGATATTACATTTGATGGCTATAAAACTCCTTCTATATTTGAGGTTGAGGGTGCAAAAGATGTCGCTGTTGAGAGTTTTACTATGAGTAAGAGTTACAATATGGCAGGATGGAGAGTTGGATTTTTTGTAGGAAATGCAAAGATGATAGGGGCTCTTCAAAAGATAAAATCATGGTTTGACTATGGTATGTTTACACCTATTCAGATAGCTGCTACCATAGCTTTAAATGAGGGTGATGAGTATGTTAAAGAGATAACAGCTAAGTATGAAAAAAGAAGAGATGTTTTAGTAGAGAGTTTTAATAATGCTGGTTGGGAGATGATAGCACCTAAATCAACCATGTTTGTTTGGGCTAAGCTACCAGAAAAAGTGGCACATCTAGGTAGTATGGAGTTTTCAAAGCAACTTCTAACAGAGGCAAATGTTGCAGTTAGTCCAGGGGTTGGTTTTGGAGAGCTTGGGGATGATTATGTTAGAATAGCTCTTATTGAAAATGAAAAAAGAATTAGACAAGCAGCAAAAAATATTAAAAAATATCTTAAAAAATTATAAGGATTAGAGCATGGTAAATATTGCAATAATTGGAGTGGGTACTGTTGGATGTAGTGTTGCAAATATTTTAAAAGAGAATAAAGAGCTTATACAAGCAAGAGCAGGAAAAGAGATAAGAGTTGTTAAGGGAGTTGTCAGAGATATATCTAAAAAAAGAGATGTAGAAATCCCTTTAACAACTGATATAGATGAAGTTTTAAATGATGATAGCATAGATATAGTAGTAGAGCTTATGGGTGGAGTTGATGAACCTTTTAAAGTTGTAAAATTAGCTCTAGAGAAGAAAAAAGCTGTTGTTACTGCAAATAAAGCTCTTTTAGCTTATCACAGATATGACCTTCAAGAGATAGCTGGAGATATTCCGATAGGTTATGAAGCAAGTGTAGCGGGGGGTATACCTATAATAAATGCTCTAAAAGTTGGGCTTAGTGCAAATGAGATAACTTCTATACGAGGTATCATGAATGGTACAAGTAATTATATGCTTACAAAGATGATAAATGATGGTGTTAAGTATGATGATATACTTAAAGAAGCTCAAGAGTTAGGATATGCTGAGGCTGATCCAACTTTTGATGTGGGTGGTTTTGATGCTGCTCATAAACTTCTTATCCTTGCTTCTATCGCTTATGGTATTGATGCAAAGCCTGAAGATATATTGATAGAGGGTATCCAAAATATAAATCAAGATGATATATCTTTTGCTGGTGAGTTTGGTTATAGTATTAAACTACTTGGAATTGCTAAAAAAATAAACTCAAATATCGAGCTTAGAGTTCATCCTGTACTTATAAAACAGACTCAAATGATAGCTAAGATTGATGGTGTTATGAATGGTATTAGTGTTATAGGTGATAAGGTTGGTGAGACTTTGTATTATGGTCCTGGAGCTGGTGGTGATGCGACTGCTAGTGCTGTTGTATCTGATATTATTGAGATTGTAAGAGCTGGCAAGAGTTCACCGATGCTTGGGTTTAAAAAGCCTTTTAAATCTGAAAATTTGGTACTTCAAAATAAAGAAAATATTCAAAGTCAATACTATTTTAGAATGAGTGTAGAGGATGTATCAGGAGTATTAGCAAGTATTGCCAAGACTTTAGGAGATAACAATATCTCAGTAGATACATTTTTACAAAAAGTTATAGAAAATAGTTCTATTGCTACATTGCAGTTTTCAACTCATGAGTGCAAAGAGATAGATGTTAAAAAAGCCATATCGCAGATAGAGAAATTTGACTTTGTGAAAGATGGAGTTTCTATGATCAGGATAGAGGCTTAGGGTGTTAAAGCAATCTGTTTGTACTTATTGCGGTGTTGGTTGCGATATAGAAGCAATCGTTCAAGACAATGAGATAAAAGAGATTCGAGCAAATAAAGATGGAATAGTAAGTGAAGGAAAGCTTTGTGTTAAGGGGAAGTATGGATATGACTTTGTCTCTTCACATGATAGGCTACCTCCAGTTAAAATAAGAAAGAGTTTTTTAAATAAAAATGAACTTTTTCTTCCATCAAAATTAAAAAAAGAGCTTCAAACATATTCAACTGATGAAAATGGTTTTATATTTCCAAAAATTGAACTTGCATATGAACTTGTCGCTTGGAAGATTAAAAATATTACAAATCAGTATGGAAACTTTTCTTATGCTTCTATTGGTGGAGCAAGAACAAGTTGTGAAAATGCATATCTATTTCAAAAATTTACAAGAAAAGTTATAAAATCACCTCATATAGATAGTTGTGCTAGGATTTGTCATGCACCAAGTCTTAAGGGTATGAGAAGTATTATCGGAGAGGGTGCGGCTACAAATCCATTTTATGATATAAAAAATTGTGAATTTATGATTGTTATTGGTTCAAATACTACAGAAGCTCACCCTATCGTAGCAAATAAGATGATAAGTGCAGTTAAAAATGGTACTAAGTTAGCACTATTTGATGTGAGAAATATAGCTCTTTCAAAAAAAGCTGAGTATAATTGTACTATACCTTTTGAGTCAAATCTTTTAGTTTCAAATATGTTGGCTTATGAGATAGTCAAAAATAATCTTTATGATAAAGAGTTTATTGAAAGTAGAGTGAAACAGTTTGATAAGTTTAAAGAAGAGATTTTAAATGATCCATACTCAAATCCAGAGTTTTTTCAAGATGTTAAAGGTTATGAATACTTAACACAGCAGATAAAAGATGTGGCAAGAGAGTATGCAACTAAAAAGTCTATGATTTTTTGGGGTTTGGGAGTTACTGAACATATCGATGGTAGTTATGCTACAGCTTCTTTTTGTAATCTAGCTCTTCTTACTGGAAATGTAGGGAAAAGTGGAACAGGGCTTATGCCACTTCGAGGTCAAAATAATATACAAGGAACTTGTGATATGGGGTGTCTTCCATATTATAACCCTGACTATCAACATCCTCTAATTGAGGGTAAAAAAACTCCTGATATGATAGATGCTATGCTTGATGATGAGATAAAAATACTCTTTAACATGGGAGAAGATATAGCTCATGTACATCCAAATCAAACAAAGATAGAAAAAGCACTGAAAAAGTTAGAATTATTAGTAGTAAATGAGCTTTTTGAAAATGAGATAACAAAGTTTGCAGATGTGATATTTGGAGTAAAGAGTGCTTATGAAAAGAGTGGAGTTTATATAAATGCAGAGAGAAGACTACATCTTTCACAGCCTTTAGTTGAAAATAATCTACCTGATGACTGGGAGGTTGTGCAAGGAATTGAAAAGCATCTTACAGGAAAATTTCAATACAAAGACACAAAAGATATTTGGAGTGAAGTACAAGTAGAAGCACCAAATAGATTTAGTGGTGCAAGTTATGATAGATTGGAAGAAAATCGTCTAAATGGTCTTCAGTGGCCAGTTGGAGAGAGTGATACCCCGATACTTCACCGCAAGAGTTTTAGAACAAAAGATGGTATAGGAACACTAAGATATAAAAGATATTTTCTAAGAGGAATGGTTAAAGAGCTTTTGCAAAAGAGTAGTTTCAATGATTTTTATCTAACAACAGGTCGAGTAATGGCTCACTACAACAATGCAGCTCAAACGATAAGAAGTAAGAAATTAAATTCACGAGCAAGTGAAGATGTTGTTTTGATCTCTTATGAAGATGAGAGTTTTATAAAAGGAAAAGAGTATATAACTCTTATCTCACACAACGGAAGAACAAATCTTCTGAAGTTTAAACTCTCCAATTCTATAAAAAAAGGAACTCTTTTTGTATCTTTTCACCATGCACGAAGTAGAATAAATTATCTATTTGGTGATGAGAGTGATGAGCTTACAAAAACAGCAAAATTAAAATCAGTCAAGGTTAGGATTGAGTAGAAAAAAAGGAAATATTGCCGAAGATATGGCAGTAGATTTTCTACATGATAATGGCTTTAAAATCTTGGAGCGAAACTATTATTCAAGATTTGGCGAAATAGACATCATCGCTTTTAAAGATGATACTATCCATTTCATAGAGGTCAAAAGTGGTAAAGGTGAACCTATCTTTAACATAACACCATCAAAACTTTCAAAGATTATAAAAACAAGTGAGTTTTATCTTGTTAAAACAAAATCAGATAAAAACTTCTGTTATGATGCAGTTATTGTAGAAGAAAATAGGGTGGAGTTGATTGAGAATATATCATTTTTTTAGTGGTTTATAAGTGGTGGCTTGAGACGGAATCGAACCGCCGACACGGTGATTTTCAGTCACCTGCTCTACCGACTGAGCTATCAAGCCACTTAGTTAAGAGTCGATATTATACAACATATACATAAAAATAAACTTAAACAATAAGAAGATTTAAAATTACACTTTAGTCAGACCAAGTGTTTCTTCAGCTAGTTCTAAAAATTTTGCACTATCTAGATTATATTTTTTGACGATAGCAACTGCCTCTTTCAAGCTCGCATCTTTATCAAAGTTTGATGTAGAGATGATGGCTCTTACAGCTTTTAGTGATGCTGAAATTTTTTGCACATCTTTATCTGCAAGTTCAGGGTTATTTATATATTTGATGGCATTACAGATATTTGAGTTAAAGTTCCACTCCTTAAGTATCATAGTGGTTATATCTTCATTTGTAAGACCAAATACTTTCAGTTCAAGCTCTTTAATATCAGCATTACTTTTGCAATCAGCAAGAAAATTCTTAAATTCATCACTTTTTTTATGTTCTATAACTATATCAGCTAGTACTATCTTACCCATCTCCATCAAAAATGATGTCAAACCTAAAGTATCAAGCATCTGCTTTTTACCTTTGTACCATTTAGCTATAAAAGCATTTTGAGCTTGTGATACTGAAGTAAAACTCTCTGCATCAATATTATATGGTGATAAATCAAGGTTTGGTTTTTTTTGTAAAAATGATGAAAATGCAAAGCCTTTAACTGTTTCCATCCCAAAAATTGAAACAGCATGACCTATATTTTTAACCTCTCTACTAAATCCATATAGTGGACTATTTGCAGCTTTTAATATATTGGCAGTAGTCATAGGATCTTTTTCAACAATCTTTACAAGTTCCATAACTGAACCATCAGGATCATTGCAGACTGTCATAATATTATTAACTGTATCATCTAGTGGAGGGAAAGCTCCTACTTTTTCCAATATCTTTTCTTTCATTGCACAACCTTTTTAATTTTCTTTATGCTCTTATATCGGTCAAAGTAGAATTTTATTTAGCTTTTTTACTCTGTTTTTAACATTGCCCCATTACTAGCATTTGTAACGAGTTGTCGGTACTGTTTTAACCAACTTCCTTGGATTTGTTTTACTTTTGGAGTGAAAGTTGATGCTCTTTTTTCTAACTCTTCATCACTTAATTCTACCTCTAAAAGATATTTATCTATATCAATATTTATCTTATCTCCATCTTTTAAAAGTCCTATAACACCACCCTCTGCAGCCTCTGGAGATAGATGACCAATACTAGCTCCTCTAGTTGCCCCACTAAATCGTCCATCAGTGATAAGTGCCACTTTATCTCCAAGTCCCATACCCGTGATAAGTGAAGTAGGTGCTAACATCTCTTGCATACCCGGACCGCCCTTTGGTCCCTCATATCTTATAACTACAATATGTCCAGCTTTTACTTTCTTGCCAATAATTCCAGCGATAGCATCTTGTTGTGAATCAAAACAGATAGCCTTACCACTAAACTTTCTCATATTTTTATCAACACCAGCACTTTTTATAACAGCACCCTCACGAGCCAAGTTTCCATAAAGTATTGCTAATCCTCCAACTTCCGAGTAAGGATTATCTATAGAATGGATAACTTCTTTATTTAAAATCTCACTATTAGCTATTCGTTCGCCTATAGTTTCACCCTCTATTGTAAGATTGTCAAGAGCAAGTACATTATTTCCTCTTTTTGAGATTTCATTCATCACTGCACTCACACCACCTGCATTGTGAACATCTTCCATGTGAACTGTTGTAAGTGAAGGAGATATTTTTGCTATGTGAGAAATATTTTTACTCATGGTATTTATATCTTCAAGTTTAAAATCAACTTCTGCCTCTCTTGCTATTGCTAACATATGAAGTACAGTATTTGAACTTCCACCCATTGCCATATCTACTGCAAATGCATTATTTACAGCTTTTTCATTTAAGATATTTCTTATTTTAAACTTTTCACTTAGTGCTTCATCTTTTGCTATCTCACAAATTCTTCTTGCAGCACTTCTTAAAAGTAGTTCTCGTTCAGGTGTAAGTGCTAGTATAGTTCCATTTCCTTTTAGTGCTATACCCATAGCTTCCATAAGTGTATTCATACTATTTGCAGTAAACATACCACTACAACTTCCTCCAGATGGACAAGCTGCACACTCGATTTGAGTTAGTCTATCTTTATCTATCTCTCCAGCTTCAAACTGCCCAACAGCTTCAAAAGCAGTCGCCAAATCTATACTAGTTCCGTCTTCCAATTTTCCAGCTTTCATAGGTCCACCACTAACAAAAACAGTAGGTAGATTTACTCTTAAAGCTCCCATTATCATGCCAGGAGTTATCTTGTCGCAATTTGGAATTGCTATCATCGCATCTAGTTTATGAGCATTCATAACAGTCTCAATAGAGTTTGCAATAATCTCTCGGCTTGGCAGTGAGTAAAGCATACCATCATGCCCCATCGCTATGCCATCATCAACTCCAATAGTATTAAATTCAAACGGCATACAACCATTTTTTCTTATCTCATCTTTAATTATTTCACTATATTTATTTAGAAAAAAGTGACCAGGTATTATCTCTATAAATGAGTTTGCAACCCCAATAAATGGTTTTTCAAAATCTTCATCTTTAACTCCTGTTGCTCTTAGTAGACTTCTATGTGGCGCTTTGTCATAGCCTTTTTTAATAATATCACTTCTCATCTCTATCCTTTAATATTCTTTATAATTCAACTATAACTAAAATTTAAGTAAAGTTTTATTATAATCGCTACTTCATGATAAAAGCAAAGAAAAGATTTGGACAAAACTTCTTAAAAGATGAGTTCATAAAACATAAGATCATCCAAGCGATGCCCAATGATAATACTTCTGTAGTAGAGATTGGCCCTGGCTTAGGTGATTTGACTAAAAAGCTATTAGAGACCGATAAAAAGGTTACAGCTTTTGAAATTGACTTAGGGTTGTGTGATTTTTTACAAGACTCTTTTAAAAATGAATTGAAGAGCAAACAGTTAGAGTTGGTTTGTGGTGATGTATTGGATAATTGGGAAGAGTCCCTTATCGATGAGCAGTACCACCTCATAGCAAACTTACCATATTATGTTGCTACAAAGATAATTCTTAAAGCGCTTTTCGATAAAAAGTGTAAAACTATTTTAGTAATGATACAAAAAGAGGTTGCTCTAAAATTTTCTGCAAATGCGGGAGATAAGGAGTTTTCATCTTTAAGTATTTTAACTGATATTATTGGTGAGAGTAAGTTACTGTTTGATGTAGGACCAGAGTGTTTTGATCCTCAACCAAAGATAACTTCATCTATTTTAAAAATAGTAAAGAAAAAAGAATATATTGAAGATTCACTTTTTAAAGATGAACAAGAGGTTAAAAGGTTTAAAGACTTTTTAAAAGTAGCTTTTTCAGCTCCTCGTAAAGTTCTTATAAAAAATCTACAGAAAATTTATAGCAAAGAGAGTCTGACTGAGTATTTTGAAGCTCAAAACCTTTCTAAGAGTGTAAGACCACATCAACTAAGGACAATTGACTATCACTTATTGTTTAAAAATTTAAAATAAATAATAGGGAAATATAGATGGAAAACAAAAACAAACAAAACAAAGATAAGCAAGTTGAAAACAATCAACCAAAACCAACAGGTCATGTAAAAGCTCAACCTTTAAAAGGTCCAAATACAAATAATCAAAATAACAATAATGCTAAACCAAAGCAAAAGAAACATAGTGGTAGAAGAAAATTTTCAGCAAAACTTGGTAATCAACCTTGGGAAATAGCTATAAAAGAGTCTATTAACTCAAATAAGCAAGTTAGAAAAAGAGCTTTACAAACTTACAATAAAATAAACCAAAATAGTAATGCTAAAATCAAGATAACACCAATGGGTGGTCTTGGCGAAATCGGTGGTAACTTTATGGTTATAGAGACAAATACCTCTGCTATTATTATAGATGTTGGTATGAGTTTTCCAAGTGAAGATATGCATGGAGTAGATATACTTGTTCCTGATTTTTCATATATCGATAAGATAAAAGATAAAGTTGAAGCTATAGTTATAACTCATGCTCATGAAGATCATATTGGAGCACTTCCATACTTTTTCAAAAAGTTTAAGTTCCCAATATATGCTTCACCACTTCCTCTTGGAATGATAGCAAATAAGTTTGACGAGCATGGACTAAAAAAAGATAAAAGTTATTTTGTACCTATTCAAAAAAGAAAAACATACCAAATAGGTGATTTTGAAGTAGAGTGGTTACATATTACTCACTCAGTTATAGATGCTTCTTCACTTGCTATCACTACTAAAGCTGGAACTATAATACATACTGGAGATTTTAAAATAGATCATACTCCAATAGATGGATTACCAACTGATCTTCATAGATTTGCATACTATGGCGAAAAAGGTGTTTTATGTCTTTTAAGTGATAGTACAAACTCTTATAATCCTGGTATCACAAAAAGTGAGAGTGTAGTTGGACCTACATTTGATAATATCTTTGCAAAAGCAAAAGGTAGAGTTATTATGTCAACATTCTCTTCAAATATTCACAGAGTAGCACAAGCTATAACACATGGTCTAAAATACAATAGAAAAGTATGTGTAATCGGTCGAAGTATGGAGAGAAATCTTGATATAGCGATGGAGCTTGGATATTTAGATCTAGATCGTAAAATTTTTATAGATCCACATGAGATAAATAAGTATAATGATAAAGAAGTTCTTATTGTAACTACAGGTTCTCAAGGCGAGACTATGAGTGCATTATATCGTATGAGTATAGATGAGCATAGACATGTAAAGATAAAACCAACAGATCTGATTATTATCTCTGCTCGTGCAATTCCTGGAAATGAGGCGAGTGTTTCAAGAGTTTTAAATCATCTTGCAAAAGCTGGAGCTAGTGTTGCTTATCATGATTTTAGTGAGATACATGTTAGTGGACATGCAGCGATGGAAGAGCAAAAACTTATGATACGACTTTGTAAACCTAAGTTTTTCTTACCAGTCCATGGAGAGTACAATCACATCCATAAACATAAAAAAACAGCAGTATCATGTGGAATAAATCCTAAAAACATACTTCTTATGAGTGATGGTGATCAAGTTGAACTATGTGCAAAGTATATGAAGAGAGTTGGAACTGTAAAAACAGGAAAAACTTATATAGATAACCAAATAAATAAGCAGATAGAAGATGATGTTGTTATTGATAGACAAAATCTTGCTGATGCTGGAGTTATTATGATAATAGCTCAAATAGATAAAGCTGAGAAAAAACTTATAAATAAACCAATTGTAAAGAGTTACGGTATTGTACCTGATCGTCAAGATAAAGCATTTTCAAAAGAGATGAAAGAGTTGCTAAATCAATTTTTAATAAATGCTAAACCAGAACTTTTTGGAGATCAAAGACACTTGGAAAATAGTATTAGACAAGTTGTAAGAAAACATATCTTTAGACAACTTAAAAAGTATCCAACTATAGTTCCAACACTATTTTTGATGTAGGGTATGATGGATTTTAAAGAGATAGTTAAAGAGGTTTTGCAAACTGAAGCTGATGAGCTTCTTCGTGCTATCTCTTTTGTAGATGATGAGATTGACAAGGTTGTTGAGATTATCTACAATACTAAAGGTAAGCTAATAGTCACAGGTGTAGGCAAGAGTGGTTTAGTTGGAAGTAAACTAGCCGCAACTTTTGCAAGTACAGGAACAAGTAGTTTTTTTATACATCCCACCGAGGCTATGCATGGGGATTTAGGTATGATTGATAGTAGTGATACTGTTTTAGCTATTAGTTATTCTGGTGAGAGTGCTGAGCTTTTAAGTATATTACCTCATCTAAAAAGATTTGATATACCTCTTATCGCAATGGCAAGGAGTAAAGACTCAACTCTAGGAAAGTATGCAGATGCATATTTAAGCATTGATATAGAAAAAGAGGCTTGTCCTTTGGGTGTAGCCCCAACAAGTTCTACCACTTTAACTATGGCGATTGGTGATGCGATTGCTGTATGTTTGATGAAAAAAAGAGATTTTCAAAAAGAAGATTTTGCATCATTTCACCCTGGTGGAAGTTTAGGAAAACAGCTTTTTATCAAATTGAAAGATATTATGAGAGTTAAAAATCTTCCTATAATCTCATCAAATACATCACTTCAAGATGCAATACAACAGATGAGTAAAGGTAGACTTGGAACTGTTTTGATAGAAAAAGATGGCAGACTAAGTGGACTTATAAGTGATGGAGATTTAAGACGAGCGATGTTAGAGAGTGATTTTTCGCTAAATAACAAAGCCATCAAGTATGCAAATCAAAATCCAAAGTCAATAGATGATGAAAATATGTTAGCAAGTGATGCACTAAAGCTAATAGAAGAGAATAAGATGCAACTACTTATAATAGTTGATAAACAAAATCACATATCAGGAGTCGTGCATATTCACGACCTTGTAGAAATGGGGATAAAATGAGTAAAGGAAAAGAAGATAAAGCACCAAGAGATGATAAGGGAATTAGACTAAATAAGTTTATTTCTCATAATACAAAATATTCAAGAAGAGAAGCTGATAAACTTATAGAAAATGAAAAAGTTAAGATAAAAGGTGTAGTAGTAACCAATCTTTCGACAAGATTGAAAAAAGGCGATAAGGTCTATGTCAATGGTAGATTTGTTCATACAAAAAATGAGTTTACAGTTTTGGTTTACAATAAACAAAAAGGCGAACTTGTTACTAAAAAAGATGATCGTGGTAGAAAAACTATCTATGATAATCTTTCAAAAAGATATGGTCACTATCTAAGTGTTGGTAGATTGGATTTTGCAAGTGAGGGGCTTTTACTCTTGACTGATTCTCCAAAGATTGCAAATATTTTAGCAAATAGTAATCTTGAAAGAGTCTATTATCTAAAGATAAAAGGTGCAGTTACGGCTGACATGATAGATGGTATGAAAAATGGTCTTATCGCTCACAATGCAAAAGCTGGAGCACATCAAATGTCTAAGATTGTATCTATGGAGTTTGCACCATTTAATTGGTTTAAAATTCAAAAAAATGATCCAATGTACTCTAAGATAAAAGTCTCCATATCAGAAGGTCAAAATAGAGAGCTAAGAAGATTTTTTGCTTACTATGGTAGTGAAGTTATGGATCTTAAAAGAGTAGAGTTTGGTGGTGTTAGTTTAGATATTCCACTAGGAAAACAGAGATTTTTAACAAAAACAGAGTATCATTCACTTCATACTTTTTTACAAGGTATCTAAAAATAGATGGAAAACTTTGCCTCTATATTTAGACCTCTATCGCTAGATGAGGTTATAGGGCAAAAACATCTAGTTTCCCCTCATACTCCTTTTTATAAACTACTAAAACAAAAATCTATGCCACACTGCTTTTTCTATGGACCGGCAGGTTGTGGAAAAACTACAGTTGCAAAGATTGTGAGCCAACAACTTGACTCTACTTTTTATAGTCTTGATGCAACAAGTATCAAGGTAGAAGAGATGAGAAAGATTTTACAAACTCATAGAAACTCTTTGATAAAACCTGTTATATTTATAGATGAAGTTCACCGCCTGAGTCGAAATCAGCAAGAGGTTCTTCTGCTTCCCATGGAGCGAAATGATGCAGTTATCATCGGTGCTTCAACAGAAAATCCATACTTTACTCTAACTTCTGCTATAAGATCTCGTTCAATGCTTTTTGAGTTTAAACCTATAGAAAAAGAGGATTTTAACTCTCTATTTCAAAGAGTAGAAAAAAAGCTTGGTATAACTATACATGATGAAGCAAGAGAGTATTTGATAAATAGTTCTAGTGGTGATGTAAGGGCTATGTTAAATCTTTTGGAGTTTGGATATAAAGTTGATTCTACGCTATCAATAAAAACTCTAAAATCTTTGAGACCAAATGCACTAAAAGATGGAGTAAGTTCAAGTGATACACATTATCAACTCGCATCTGCTCTTATCAAAAGTTTAAGAGGTAGTGATGTAGATGCTAGTATTTATTATTTGGCAAGATTGATTGATGGTGGAGAGAGTGCTGATTTTATAGCTAGACGGCTAGTTATCTTTGCAAGTGAAGATATAGGCAATGCAAATCCAAATGCTTTAAACTTAGCTGCAAGTACTCAAAGTGCAGTTTTAAATATAGGCTATCCAGAAGCTAGAATAATCTTATCCCAATGTGTTATATACCTAGCCTCATCACCAAAATCTAACTCATCATATAAAGCTATAAACAAAGCGATACAATATCTACATGATAATCCTGATTTAAAAATACCTGAACACTTAAAATCTCCTCTAAACAAAGGATATAAATATCCACATGATTTTGGTGGTTTTGTGAAGCAGTCATATTTAGAATATGATTTAAAGTTTTATGAAAGTTTGGAGATAGGGTTTGAGAAAACCCTATCTGAGTGGGTAAAAAAGATTAGGTCTTAAGTTCTAAACTGACCTAGTGTACCCATTAATTGTTTTGATGAAGTGCTGATACTTTTTGCTGTATCTTCTGCTGATGAAATTTTATCATTGTTTTCATTTGCAACATTTACAACACTTTTTAAATGCTCTTCAAAAGTTCTCATAGTTTTACTAGATTCTATGATAGCACTGTTTGTAGAATCAACACTATTATATACTGTATCCATATTTTGATCTATCTCTTGCATATCATTTTGAATTTTATCAGTATCAACTAATAGTCCTTCTATTTTTTCTATATTTGCATTCATATTTCCACTTGCATCTAAGATTGATTGTACAATAACACTAATTGTAGCATTTATCTCTGTAAGTGACTTTTGTGTTCTCTCTGCTAGTTGTCTAACCTCATCAGCAACAACCGCAAATCCTCTACCATGTTCACCTGCTCTTGCTGCTTCAATCGCTGCATTTAGTGCAAGTAGATTTGTTTGTTCGGCTATATCACCTATGATAGATAAGACACCCTTTACTTGTTCAGCTTCACCACTTAGTTGATTTAGTTTATTTGCAATTTCATGTTCATTTTGAGCATTCTCTTGAATTTGCGATACTGTATTTAGTATCAGTTTTTTTGCTGAGTTTACCTTCTCTTTAGCTTTTTGAACTTCTTCTTTAGTTCTTTCACTCTCATCTTTTGTCTCTTCAAGTATAGTTTGTAAATCAGTTGAACTTTCTGTCGTTTGTTTGATAACACTTTTTTCTTTCTCTATATTTGCACTAATTTCATAAAAGTTTTTTACCATTTTATTTGATATGTTTTCATTTGTTGAAGCACTATTTTTAGCCTGATTTAGGGCATCTTTCATAGCCAAAACAAGATCTGATAAAGAGCTTTGTATCTCTCCAAACTCATTTGCTGAAGTTACTTCAACAGTTTTTGAAAAATCTTTTGTCTTAGCAATACCTATGATTTGCTCTCTTAAAGTTTTAATATTGTTATCAATATTTCTAACTATCATTTGGGTAAACAAGCTCATAAATATAATTGCAAGAATACCGCCAACAACATGTGTATAAGTAGAACCTGATAGTGTTGAAATTTCATCTGTTATATTTGTTGCTATCTCATCATCTATAGATTTTAAAATATTTATTTTTTTTGTAATAGCTTTAAACCAAACAACAGAATCTATACCAAATCCACCTTCTACGGCTTTTTCAGATGCTATATTTCTCATCTTATTAACTTGTTCTACTGAAGGTGCATTCATCTTATTATTGTAACTATTTACTAAGTCTGCTGTTGCAATACTTAAAAAGCCATTCATAAAAGCATCTTGTTGTGCAACTAAAGTAATAAATTTTTTATAAAAACCCTCTGGAAAACTATCTTTTGCAAAAACACCACTTAAAACAGCTCTCTCTATACCAGCTCTCTCTTTTGATTTTAGAAAGTTTGTATATGCGACTAATTGTTGTGTTATTTTATTTGTTGGAGAGACCTTTGTAATATTTGATACTATCTTTAAAAGTGAAGCATTCATTGCTGTATAGTATGCAACTGTATCTTTTAGTGGTAGTGTTAAAGCTGTTATCTGCCCTCTTTTACTCTCGATTTTAGATATAAAATCTTTTGAAATATCTATATTTTTTCTTAACTCTTCACTATATTTTGATAAATTCATACCTTTTATATAAGTTAAAAATTCAGCCTTTTTTTCATCAGTTAACTTTCTCTGATTAGGTAGTATCTCTTTAAACTTAGAACCAGCACTTCCTACAAATCCAGCACTTGCCCCTCTCTCTTTTTGAGTCTCATGTAGTAGTAGGCTTATCTTTTTACTTAATCCAACTAGCTCACTTGTATTTTCAAGTTTAACTTTGTGATTAGTTGCATCTATATAAGCATTTGCTGTTAAATACCCCAACATAAGTAGTGGAATAATTGATAGTAAAATCAACTTTGTCTTAATGGTCATGTTCTTCATCTGCATTCCTTGTTTAATTTTTTTCCTGTTTGAGTATCGACCAATAAAAATATCTTTTTAGCTATAATCGCTTTTATGAGTAAATTTGATAAATATTGCGAACTTCTTTT
>DQSO01000097.1 GCA_015663225.1 Campylobacterales bacterium | reverse complement strand
CGTCTCTTTGTTTTCTATTTTTATTTTAACATTTGGAATAAAAAACTAAATTAAGTGGTTTGATTTTAGGGGTGCATTATATTATATTTTTTTCTTAAAAAAGGTATTCAAAATAGTTTAAAATTGATAACATTATAAAAAATATTAACAATAAAGACTTTATTAGTTTTTATGTATAATAGTATTTTTCCATACGGGATTAACACTAATTATAAAGGTTATAAATGAAAGAAGTTCCGATAGTTGTACTTGACTTTGGTTCACAATATACACAACTTATTGCTAGAAAACTTAGAGAAAATGGTATCTATGCCGAGATTTATCCATATAACGAATCTATAGAAAATATAAAGAGTAAAAATCCAAAAGGTATTATTTTAAGTGGAGGTCCAGCTTCTGTTTATTCTAAAGATGCTTATCATCCTGATAGTGAAATATTTAAACTAAACCTTCCAATGCTTGGTATCTGTTATGGTATGCAACTCATCACTCAACATTTTGGTGGAGTTGTTATTCCTGCGGATCATCATGAGTATGGAAAAGCTGAACTGCATTTTGATAGTGAGTGTGAGATATTTAAAAATAGTGATGATGGACAGATAGTTTGGATGAGTCATGGAGATCGTGTTGATATGCTTCCTGATGATTTTGATAAGATTGCTTATAGTGATAATTCTCCTTATGCAGCTATCGCAAATATAGAAAAAAATATCTATGCATTTCAGTTTCATCCAGAAGTTTATCATTCAAAACAAGGAAGTCAACTTCTATCTAACTTTGCAAAACTTATTTGTGGATGTGAAAAAAGTTGGAATATGGGAAGCTTTGCTAAAAATAGTATACAAGCTATAAGAGATAAAGTTGGAGATAAAAAAGTTTTATGTGGTGTAAGTGGTGGGGTTGATAGCTCTGTTGTAGCTACACTTTTACATGAGGCTATTGGGAAAGAACAACTTGTAGCTGTATTTGTAGATCAGGGATTATTGCGAGAAAATGAAGCAAAACAAGTTCAAGATATGTTTAAATCTCGTGGTATAAATCTTATAACAATAGATGCAAGAGATATATTTTTAAATCGCCTAAAAGGTATTACAGATCCTGAAGAGAAGCGAAAAATAATAGGTGAGACATTTATCGAAGTTTTTGATAAAGAGGCACAAAACCATGATGGTATAGACTTTTTAGCTCAAGGTACACTCTATACTGATGTTATAGAGTCAGTTTCAGTAAAGGGACCTAGTAAGACTATAAAATCTCATCACAATGTAGGTGGACTTCCTGATTGGATGAGTTTTGAGCTTATTGAGCCTTTAAGAGAGATATTTAAAGATGAAGTTAGAGAGCTTGGATTAGAGATAGGATTACCTAAGGATATGATAGGACGACACCCTTTTCCTGGACCTGGACTTGCAATAAGAGTTATGGGTGAGGTAGATGATGATGCACTTAGGCTTTTGAGAAAGAGTGATACTATCATGCAAGAGGAGTTAAAAGCTAGTGGGTATTATGATAAAGTTTGGCAAGCGTTTACAGTGCTTTTAAATGTTCAAAGTGTTGGAGTTATGGGTGATAATAGAACTTATGACAATACAATTTGTATCAGAATAGTAGAATCGGTTGACGGTATGACTGCAACTTTTGCAACAGTTCCTTATGAACTATTAGAGAGAATGAGTAGTAGAATAATAAATGAGATAGATGATATAAATAGAGTTGTTTATGACATCAGTAGCAAACCACCTTCAACTATTGAATGGGAATAACCTTTGAGTATTTATATACTCAGCGAAAAATCGTACGAGGGAGCTAAAAATCTTCCTTGTATCTTGATAAAGTATCTATCATGTGAAATTGATTTAGATGAGTATGAAGCACTTATTTTTAGCTCTAAAAATGGTGTTGAAGCGATACAAATACTTAATAAAAATTGGAAAAATCTCCCATCTTACTCTATTGGAAGTGGAACAAGCAAGGCAATAGAAAAATACAACGGTCAGATTGTTTATGAAGCTAGAAGTTCTTATGGAGATGATTTTGCTAAAGAGATAAAAGATAGACTTAGTGGTAAAAAAGTTCTTTTTTTACGAGCTAAAGTTGTTACTTCTTCTTTAAAAGAGATATTGATAAGCTCTGGGGTAAAACTTAGTGAAGCAGTTATTTATGAAACTGTTTGCAACGAGTGTGAAAATCTAAAAAAACCAGAGAAAAACTCTTGTATAGTATTTTCTTCTCCATCAACTATAGAGTGCTTCTTCAGATGTTTCTCTTGGGATAAAAGTTATAAAGCAGTTGTTATAGGAACAAAAAGTGCAAGTTATTTTCCAAAAGATATACCATTTATTATGAGTGATAAGCAAAATATCGATGCTTGTATAAAGATGTGTAGTAGATGATAAAACAATAAAATTAGGGCAGATTGATGGAAAGTTTATATGATGATAGTAAAGTTACAAAGTTTACAACTGAGTGGAAAGCACCAGGTATTTGAAAAAGTTTTTAAAAAGATTATTGATATTTTTGATATTTATGACATATGTTGCATCTTGGGTATTTTATAATAATAACAAGATTAGCAAAGAAGCAGAGCCTTTTATCTACTCAAATATAAAAGAT